>JBPCPQ010000500.1:0-4821 GCA_050999015.1 Pyrinomonadaceae bacterium
CTAAAGAACATCGAAGCCTCGACGGCGCACGCCGAGGAGGCGCAGCGCCACGCCGACGAAGCGCAACGCCACGTTGAAGCCCTACAGCAGAGCGAGGAACGGTTCCGCAACGCGTTCGACTACGCGACCATCGGGATGGCGCTCGTTTCGTTGGACGGATGCTGGCTGCAGGTCAACCGCTCGCTTTGCCGGATCATTGGCTACCCCGAACCCGAGTTACTGGGTGGCAAATACCAAGATGTCACGCACCCAGACCACCTGCCGACGGTCACCAAACACATCGAGCAGATGCTCGCGGGCAGACTCACTTCATACCAGACCGAGAAGCGATACATCCATCAACTCGGTTTTCTAGTGTGGGCCATGTTGGGCGTTTCCGTGGTGCGCGACTCACACGGCAATCCACTCCACCTCATCTTTCAGATTCAGGACATCACCGACCGCAAGCGCGCCGAAGAACAACTCTTACACGACGCTTTTCACGACGCGCTGACGGGACTCCCGAACCGCGCGCTGTTTATGGATCACGTGCAGATGGCGATTCAGCGCTCGAAGCGCAACGAAGAGCGTCTGTTCGCCGCCCTCTTCCTCGACCTCGACCGCTTCAAGATCATTAACGACAGTCTCGGCCATATGGTCGGCGATCAACTCCTCGTCGGCATCGCCCGCCGTCTGGAATCCTGTCTGCGCCCCGGCGACACTGTGGCGCGTCTCGGCGGTGACGAGTTCACCGTGCTTCTCGAAGACATGGCCGAGACAAACGACGCGATTGAAGTCGCCGGGCGAATCCAGGCGGCGCTTTCCGTGCACTTCAATCTCGAAGGACACGAAGTCTTCACCTCGGTGAGCATCGGCATCGCGCCGAGTTCCATCGGGTACGAGCGCGCAGAGGATTTATTGCGCGACGCCGACACGGCGATGTACCACGCGAAAACGCTCGGCAAGAATCGGCACGAAATTTTCGACAAAGAGATGCACGATCACGCGATGAATCTGATGCAGCTTGAAACGGATTTGCGGCGGGCGGTTGATCGTCAGGAGTTTTTTGTTCTCTACCAGCCGGTCGTGTCGCTCGAAACCGGAATGATTAGCGGATTCGAGGCGCTGGTCAGGTGGCAGCACCCGGAGCGCGGGGTGATTCCGCCGAACGATTTCATTTCCCTCGCAGAGGAAACCGGACTGATTATTCCCATCGGGCAGTGGGTCATCGGCGAAGCGTGTCGCCAAGTGCGCCGCTGGAAAGATCAAATCGGCGACGACGTGCCCCTCACAATCAGCGTCAATTTGTCGAGCAAGCAATTCTCCCAGCCCGATTTAATCGAACACATCTCACGCGCGCTTGACGAAACCCAAATCGGACCGGGCAGTTTGAAATTGGAAATCACCGAGAGCATGGTGATGGAAAACATCGAAACCGCGATTGACATGCTCACTCAAATAAGGGCGCTCGGCGTCGAGTTGAGCATTGACGATTTCGGCACCGGCTATTCGTCGCTCAGCTATTTACACCGCTTCCCGATCAACACGCTGAAGATTGACCGCTCCTTCGTCAGCCGGATGATTGAGAACACGGAGAACGCCGAAATCGTCCGCACCATCATCACGCTGGCGAAGAGCCTCCAGATGGATGTGGTCGCCGAGGGCGTCGAGACGGAATCCCAGTTAGATCAACTCAAAAATTTGAAGTGTGAATACGGGCAGGGCTATTTGTTCGCCAAGCCTGTCCGAGAGGACATCGCGTTCGAGTTGCTGACGATGACCCTGATGCAAGACGCCACACCATTCGCATTCGCTTTTTCCGATGGACGGCCACAACCGCGCACCCTCGCAGCGTAATTATGAAACATCTTCTGAAATCGCTCGATTGGAGCGGCACACGCGAACAATGCGCGCACGCGGAAGTGGAGACGGCGCGTCTACGCCTGCGGATGTTCGTCGCCGAAGACGCCGACGAATTATCGCTTATCACATGCGATCCCGAAGTCATGCGGTACATCGCAACGGGACTTCCCATTTCACGCGAAGAAACGATCCAGAATCTGAACAGCATCATCAACGGCTTCAACCGGCGCGGCTTCGGCAGGTGGGCGGTCACGCTTAAAGAAACCGGGCGGCTGATCGGTTACTGCGGCCTGACGCTGCTCGACGAAGCGGTTGGCGTTGAGCTTGTCTATCTTTTCGGCAAAGCTTACTGGGGCAAGGGAATCGCCTCTGAAGCGGCGCGCGCTTCCCTTCGCTACGCTTTCGGGGAGTTACAACTTAAGCGCGTCGTGGCGCTGACGAAGCCAGACAATGCGCGCTCGCGCCGCGTGTTGGAAGGAATCGGCATGAGATTCCAGACTTACTCGCACTATTACGGATATGATTGCGTGTGCTACGAGATGAATCGAGCGGAGTTTTGCCCCGACATCGCACTCTACCTGCCCCGCCGCACGCGACTTAAAGCTACGGCGCTACCGAAGCTCTGATGAATGTCGCCACAGTGTCCAAATAATTGTCGTCGCCGATTGCGACAAGATCGTTGTGGCCCGCGCCGGAAACGATGATTAAACGCTTATGAGGCTCAGGTGCCGCCGCGTAAAGCGCCCGTCCCTGTTCGATTGGAATCACTTCGTCCATGTCGCCGTGCGCGACGAGAATCGGACACTTCACTCCCGCCAACTTCCGCGCCGACTCAAAACGGTTTCTCGCCAGACGGTGAAACGCGCGCGGCAGCCACGGCAGCACGACTCCGGCCATGTCGCTCGCCGAGCTAAGACCCGATTCGAGGATGACGGCACCGCAAGGCTTGCGCGAAGCCACATCCGCGACCGCCGTTGTTCCGAGCGACTGGCCGTAGAGCACGAGGCGCGCGGGCGGCACTCCGCGCTCCCGCACGACGTAATCGTAGGCGGCGTCAGCGTCAGCGAAAATGCCCCGCTCGTCAATTACCGCGCCTTCGCTGCGCCCGTAACCCCGGTAGTCAAACAGCATCACGTCGAAGCTGCGCGCGGTGAGATGGCCGGCGATCCAACCGACGCCGCTTAAGTTTCCGCCGTTCCCGTGGAAGTAAATGATCGTCGCCGCCGCAGGTTGCACGGGCGCACGCACGAACCACCCGTGCAGCCGCGTCCCGTCCGCAGCTTTAAGCCATACGTCCTCGCTGTTGTCGGGAAGTCTCCACGCCTCGCCCGCGTCGTACCGCACCGGATAGAAAGTCAACGCCCGCTCGAACCGCCGTAGCAGGACAATCCCCAGCGGGACGGCGATCACGATGGTCAGTAGGATCGTCAGCATCACGCGACGCACTACCCGCTTACGATTGACATGATTGAGAACAAGATAAGATTCCACAAACGCTCTTCTACTGCCCGCTGCTTTCCGCCTTCTGCCGACTGCTTTCCGCCTTCTGCCTTCCGCTTTCTGCCTTCTGCCCGCTGCTTTCCAGATAATCCAAAACCACGTTAGACATCACCCGGACGCCGACGACGAGGCTTTCTTCGTCAACGTCGTAAGCGGGCGTGTGCAGCGGGGCGTTGATTCCCCTCGCGCGATTGCCGACGCCGAGGAAGTAGAAGAAGCCGGGAATGACTTTTTGAAAGTACGAAAAATCCTCCGCGATCATCTGCGGGCGGCGCGGAATAACATTCTTTTCACCCAGCACCCGCCGCATCGTCGGCAGCGTTTCCTCGACGAGTTGCGGATCGTTGAAAGTGACGGCGGCGTTCTCCTTAAATTTTAGATCGAACGTCGCGCCGAAGCCCGCCGTCACGCTGGCGAGCGTTTCTTTCATCAACTCCTTCGCGCGCACGCGCACATCCTCGCTGAGTGTGCGCATCGTGCCTTCGAGCCTCACCTCGTCGGCGATGATGTTCGAGCGATTCCCTCCCCGGATGGTGCCGACGGAGAGAACGAAAGGCTCAAGCGGATCGAGGCGGCGGCTGCGAATGGTCTGCAACGCCGTCACACACGCGGCGGCGACTACCACCGCATCCACGCCTTCCTGCGGTTGCGCGCCGTGCGATGCCTTGCCGCGAATCGTCAGGGTGAAGCGATCCGCCGAGGCCATCATCGCCCCCGAAGTGTAGGCGACTTCCCCGACTTCAAGAGTCGGCATCGTGTGCAGACCGAATATCGCGCGCGGTCGCGGATTTTCGAGCGCGCCCTCTTTAATCATCAACGCCGCGCCGCCCTCTTCGTCCTCCGGCGGCCCTTCCTCCGCCGGCTGAAAGATGAACTTGATAGTGCCCGCCAAATCGTCGCGCATTTGACTCAAGACTTCGGCGACGCCGAGTTGCACGCTCATATGTACGTCATGACCGCAGGCGTGCTTGACGCCCGCGTTGAGCGACTTGTACGGCACGTCAATCGTCTCCTGAATCGGCAGCGCGTCCATGTCGGCGCGTACCGCAACGACCGGGCCGGGCTTCCGGCCTTTCAACAATGCAACGACGCCGTAGCGTCCGACTCCCGTTTTCACTTCGTCAAGACCGAGCGCCTTCAACCCCTCGGCGACGACGCGCGACGTGCGCTCCTCGCGGTTGGAAAGTTCCGGGTGCATGTGGAAGTCACGTCGCCGCTCAATCAGCTTGGCGCGCAGCGCTTCGGCGGCCTGCGAAATCTTTTGCCGGCGCGCAGCAATGGCAGATGAATTGTCATCGGCGGTTTTCCCAGAGGGTCGTGATTGTTGGGCGAAGCCGGGCTGGGTTGATAGAACAAAAGCTGCGAGAATAGAAAGCCATTTTGTTTTCATCAGAGTCTTCTCCAACGATTTCGGCAGGGCCGACAATGAATTAGGATTGAGACTGGATAGCGACGCGGATAGAATACAGTCTCGCGGTG
>JBPCPQ010000146.1:0-5275 GCA_050999015.1 Pyrinomonadaceae bacterium
CGACGCGCCGTGGCCGGTGCGACGCGGCGGGTGGGTTCTCAAGCTTTACGAAAACTCTCTGGCACTCGCCTTCCTGCTGCTCTTTCTGATTTCTTTCGCGCTGCACGCCGTCGGGGGGGCTGAAGAATATAGCGAGGAGCAACTCCAGCACGGCGAGCCGGCGGTGTCAGTGCTCCAGTTCTTCGCCACGTCGCGCTTCTGGTTCGAGTCGTTCCAAAACTGGCAGAGCGAGTTTTTCTCCATCGGCGCGATGGTCGTGCTGTCAATCTTTCTCCGGCAGAAAGGTTCGCCCGAATCAAAGCCAGTGGACAGCCCGCACGGCGAGACGGGGACTTCATAACCTAATCGAACAAGCGACCAGTTATACTGAGTAGTCACGCCTTTCAAGCTATTTCGCGCTCCGTGACGAATAAACTCTGATAGAGCCAGCCTGACCAGCCATCAATAAAACTCTACTTTGAAGCTTGACAGCTAAAAGGCATTTCTTTATCTTGTGCTTGCTCCTAATTGAAAACGATTTTCAATTTCAGGCACTGTTCATCTCTGACTCTAGGCTCTCTGAATTCTTCCGAACCTTTCGAGTGGCTATATGAAATTTGTCGTTCTCTCCTGCGTGACATCGCGTTATTACCGGCCCTGCATAGGCACGCTCGTCCTTTTCCTCATCGCTGTGTTTTCGTCTATCACCTTTGCGCAATCTAATCGCAGTTCTAATTCCGTGTCTGGGCGTGTCGCCGACGTGAACGGCGCGGCTGTGGAAGGCGCACGCATCACCTTGCGGCTAACCAACACATCGCTCGAACAAAGCACGACGACTGACGGTGGTGGTGTGTTCTCTTTCGACGGCCTAACGCGCGGAGACTATCGAATCACGGCAACGAGCGCTGGGTTCACAGCAGCGACGGATGAACTCACGCTCCGCGACGGCGACTCTCATAACGTAAATCTCGTTCTGCAACCGGGGCACCTCGCCGAAGAAGTCGTCGTTTCCGCAACACGCATTGCCGACACGACGGGGACGACGGAACACATTCCCGGCTCAATCGAAGTCATCACGCAGAACCTTCTTGAGTCCAGCCGCGTCTTCACTTCCTCGGAAGCCTTGCGCAAAGTAACCGGCGTCAACGTGCGCGATGAGGAGGGATTCGGCCTGCGTCCCAACATCGGCATTCGCGGCCTTAATCCGACCCGCTCCACCAAAGTTCTACTTCTCGAAGACGGCATCCCTCTGACTTACGCGCCCTACGGCGACAACGCCTCTTACTATCATCCGCCGATTGATCGCTTTGAGAGTGTCGAGGTTCTGAAAGGCTCGGGGCAGATTCTCTACGGGCCGACGACCGTCGGCGGCGTCATCAACTACATCACGCGCAATCCGCCCGACAAACCATCAGGCTCCGTCACCCTCACAGGCGGTAACCGCGATTATCTCAACGGGCATGCCGTCTACGGCGGAACGTGGCGCGGCACCGGGCTTCTCTTCGATTACACACGCAAACAAGGCGAAGGCGCGCGCGCGAACACACGATTCGGCCTCAACGATTTCAACTTCAAAGCCCTTCGCGCACTCGGCGATAAACAGGCTCTGACGCTGAAATTTAATTACTACGGCGAAGACTCGAATGTTACTTATTCGGGTCTGACCGAAGCGGAGTACCGCGACCACCCGCGCCAGAATCCTTTCCGCAACGATTACTTTTACGGCGACCGCTACGGCGCGTCGGCGACGCATGCCTACGTCTTCAACAGCGACGCGGTGCTCAGCACAAATTTCTACGGCTCTTTTTTCCGCCGTCACTGGTGGCGGCAATCGAGTAATTCCGGTCAGCGCCCCAACCGTCTGAATATTGACCCTGACTGCCGCAGCCTCGCCGATTTGAACACGACCTGCGGCATCGAGGGTCGCCTGCGCGAATACTACTTCGCCGGCGTCGAGCCGCGCCTGCGCGTGAATCATCAACTGTTCGGCGTCAGAAGCGAGAGCGACCTCGGCTTCCGCGTACACTTCGAGACGCAGGGGCGGCGACAGGAGAACGGCGAGATTCCCACTTCGCGCGACGGCGTCGTTGTCGAAAACAACGAACGCCGCAATGGAGCCTACTCCGGCTTCGCGCAGAATCGCTTCATCTTGGGTGACTGGACGATCACGCCGGGCATGCGCGTCGAGCACATCAAGTACGAGCGCACCAACCGCCTCGCCAACGCCGGGCGCGGCGTGAGCGGCAGAAGTGACCTCACGCAGGTGGTTCCCGGCCTCGGCGTCTCCTACAGTCCTTCGGAAAAAGTCACAATCTTCGCCGGCGCGCATCGGGGTTTCGCGCCGCCACGTACTGAAGATGTCATTAGCAACACGACCGGCGGCACAATCGAGCTTGACCCGGAGTTGAGTTGGAATTATGAGATTGGAATGCGCAGCATATTTTATCCCGGCGTGCGTTTGGAGGCGACGCTGTTCCGCATGGACTACGAAAACCAAATCGTCCCGGCGAGTCTGGCGGGCGGAGTGGGCGCGACGCTGACGAACGGTGGCGCGACGCTTCATCAAGGCTTCGAGTTGTCGAGCCGTCTCGACACCGGCGCGCTCTTCAAGACCCCGCACAACTTCTACCTGCGCACCGCCTACACTTATCTTCCGATTGCCGAGTTTCGCGGCACACGCCTCAGCAGCGTCAGTGGTTTCACTAACGTCAGCGTCACCGGCAACCGTCTGCCTTATGCCCCCGAAGTTCTGCTCAACGCGACTTTCGGCTACTCGCACCCATCAGGTGTGGAGACGCTCGTTGAGGCGGTTCACGTCGGCGACCAATTCGGCGACGACTTGAACACGGTCGCGCCCACACCCGACGGCCAGCGCGGATTGATTCCGGCCTACACGGTCTGGAATGCTACGGCCAACTACAAAGTCGAGAAGCTGCGCGCCACATTCTTCGTGACCGTCAAAAACCTTCTTGACCGCACGTACATCGTTGATCGCACGCGCGGCATTCTGCCCAGCAGCCCGCGACTGGCGCAGGCCGGACTAAAGTTCAACTTTTAAGAAAATCCACACAGAGTCACTTCGCGTACAGAGACGCTTCAATTGCGGAGTGCGGATTTCTGGCTGCGGAATCCTTTAGGCTTTCAATCCGCATTCCGCATTCCGCAATCGTCTGATCGTCCCGCCGATTACGTATCAACGCGGGTCTAGGTTATAATCCGCGCACGCTAAAAACACTCCGACAGCTGTTGAGGAATTTTCGGTAAAGCTGTCGGAAGAAATAATTCACGGGGAGATTGGAACGTCAATGGATGCAGAAAAACTAGAGCACTTTCGTCGCACGCTGCTGGAGCAACTCACACAACACACGGCGAACGTGCGCGAGAGTCAGGCAAGCGCGCTGGAAATGGTCGCCGCCGACGACGGCGTGAAGGACAGCGTTGACATGTCGCTGCAAGACGTCACCCAGGAGATTCAACTGCGACTCGGCGAGCGCGAATCGCAGATTGTTGCCGACATTGACCAAGCGCTTTTGCGCATTGACGAAGGCTCTTACGGAGAGTGCGCCAGTTGTGGTAAGGAAATCCCTGAGCGCCGCCTCGAAGCCGTCCCCACCGCCCGCTACGACGCCGAATGCCAGACGCTCATCGAAGCCGCCGATGGTACGGACGACATCGCCACGCTATAAGGAGTAAGGGAAAAGGAGATCGGAATTGATCGCCCTTTTCCCCTTACCCTGTTACTTTACTGATGAGTTAGCAGTAATTGGAAGCATCCGTCGGCGGTAGCTGCCACGGTTCTTCAATGACTTGGCGCGACACTTTCACCGTATACTGGAAGCATTAGGCGGCAGTGAGTACGAGATGACCGCCGCCTGATGCTTCCATTCGTTCCGTCACGGCGCATCCGCGCACCCACCTTGCAATATCCCGCCAGCCTCTCGTTCTATCGTAGCAGTCGCCAACTGCTTTCGTTTTCGCTCGCCACCGCTATCTCGTGGCCTGTGGACGGCGGACTCATTCGATAGGAGCGTGTCAGATGCTGGATGCCGAGCAGTTTCTTTATTGGTGTCATAGACTGAACCTGAGCGAGCGCGCCGAGAATCTCATTCCAAAGCAGGTCAGGTCATCAGCCCCGACGCGCCGCGTGCAGGGCGGACGCGGCAACGTCGCCGGGCGCTTCCCCTCCCGCAAGTTGGGCGTCACTATCCAGTTTGAGGCCCCAAGAATGAGTTGGCGGGCATCCGCGAACGCGAACACGACCCCGACGTGCTGGAGTATTACGACCAGATGCCCGCCATCGAGATCGCCTACCGCAGCGCAAGCGGGTGGTGACTAGGCGTACTGCACACGCCAGACTTCTTTGTGCTCCGTGAGAGTGCCGCCGGGCGGGAGGAGTGCAAGACCGAAGAGGAGATCGTCCGCCTTGGAGCCCTTATCATTTCCAGCGACGCCGCGGCCACAGCGATCAACCTACCTCAGGATAGCTCAAGCTCGCCCGTTAGGGTTTGGGCTACTCACAGGAATAGCCGGCGGGCGGCTCTCAGAAATTGAGCTTCAGTGCGAATTGGATCAGCCGCGGGTTATTGCTCGTCGAGGTGATGCGCCCGAAGTCGCCGGGGTTAACAATTTGTCCGGTGCTTTGATCAACGCCGGCGGCGTTGAGGTTGCTGACGGGGTTGTCGAAGTTGACGTGATTGAACAGGTTGAAGAACTCGGCGCGGAACTCGATTGATTTCGCTTCGCCCAGCGGGAAGCGTCTGATGACGGAGAAGTCCACGTTCGTCTGTCGTGGCCCGCGCAGGACGTTGCGGCCCACGTTGCCGATGTCTGTGCCTTGCGCGCCCGCGAAGACCGTACCGTTCGAGCTTGGGATCGGTTGACCATTCTGCACGACGGGCCGGACGAAGGCGAAAGGGTTGAAGAAATATCCGGGCGGGACGTTGCTGGTCGCCGTGTCGCGCGTGGCTCCTGCCGCCCAGTTGGGCCGGGAGAGTCCGCTGTTTGCCCCGAAATAGAAAGAGCCCGCGCCCGTGTCCACGATGTCAAACGGCTGACCGGACATCGCGGTGATAATGCCCGCCACCTGCCAGTTGGAGAACAGCAACCGCCCGACGGATGACCCGGAGGCGAAAGCCGGGCGGGGCAAGTCCAACAGATAGCTCAGGACGAACCGGTGCGTGAGGTCGAAGTCGGAGACGCCGCGGTTGGCCCTGGGGTCGAGCTGGTCGCCGAGGATGGTCGTCGTGTCGAATCCTCCCTGGCCCGAGGCGTTGTCGAGCGACTTCGCGTAGGTGTA
>JBPCPQ010000071.1:0-2100 GCA_050999015.1 Pyrinomonadaceae bacterium
CTTTCGGCAATCAGCGGCCAGCTTTTTGTTTCCAGCCGACCAATATCTAGTAAGTGAAATCCCAACTGCCGCCAGCGCCAAAGGCTGAAACCTGACGGCTGACAGCTTTTCACGCCAACGGCGCGGCGACCGCTTCTTCGGTCTGCGGCTCAAGCTTGAGCGATTCCTTCAGCGCGAGAATGGCGACTTCGAGTTGCGAGTCGTCCGGCTCTTTCGTCGTGATGTTTTGCAGCCAGAGGCCGGGCAGCGTAATCAGCTTGAAGATAATGCTACCCTCGCGCTTTGCCGACAAGCGGATGATTTCGTAAGAGAGTCCGGCGACGAGCGGAATCAGCGCGATTCTCACCAGCATGTTGTAGAGCAGCGAGTCGAACTTGATGACGGAGAAGAGTACGACCGCGACGAGCATCACGACCATCAGAAAGCTCGTGCCGCAGCGCGGGTGCTGGCGCGGCTGCGGTCGCGCGTGCTCGACGGTCAACGGCAACCCGGCCTCCCACATGAAGACCGTCTTGTGCTCCGCGCCGTGATACTCGAAGACGCGGCGGATGTCTTTCACGAGGGAGAAGCTAAAGATCATGACGAGAAAGAACGTCATCCGAATCGCGCCGTCAACGAGGTTGAAAGCGATTGACGGTCGCACCGGATGAAGATACGTCCTCACACTTCGGTAAGCGCGCGTGTACCACGTGCCCTCCTCGGCGAGCGCTGGATTCGTCGCGGGCACAATGCGCGCGGGCGAGTCAATTGACGCTTGCTGTGTCGCGTCTGCTGTTTCCGATACGACGGCGGGCGACGGTGCCCAGCCGGCGGCGATGAACAGCGCGTTCGTCAGCACGAGCGGCGCGATGACGAAGAGCATAATGTTGAAGAAGAGCGCGAAAACGATTGACCCGGCGGCGGAGGCCGTCGCTCCAGACTTCATTTCTTCGGCGGCGCGAGGTCGCGTCGGAATCGGAATCAAACCGGGCACCGCGCCGGTGATGCCGGCGAAATCTCCCTCGCCCTCAATCACGGCAGGCGTCAATGCGGCTTTCACTTCCTTCGCTTCAACCACTTCGTCATCGGCGTAAGCTTCGCCCGCGCTGTAGTTCAGAGCTTTGACGCCGAGCGCCAATGACTGCACCAGCACTGCTGCCCCGCGCAGCACCGGAAGATTCAACAGCGGGTACTTATCGCTCCACTTCGGGAGCGTCGCCGCCGTGTGAGTTATGGTGCCGTCCTGCCGTCGAACCGCAACGGCGTAGGCGTGCGGCGTCCGCATCATCACGCCCTCGATGACGGCTTGGCCGCCAACAATCAAATCTCTTTCGTTCGGTGCGCTCACGAGTTCTTCACCCCTTCCGCCGAATTGATGACGTGGAAAACAAAGTGTGCTGACGTAGTAAAACGCCGACGTTTTTAGTGAGGCGGGTCGCGTGAGGCTTTCGTGGCAACACGAAAAAGCGACCGCCGCGCGGAAAACGTCGGCGTTCAGTTTGTAACGCTAATACTGGCGCAGGTCTGTTTGATGTATGAGCATCAGCGTGTACTGCAAAACAAATTTACTGGGCGGCGGAAGTAACTTCGGCGGAAGTGGTTTCGGCGGGCGCGGCTTCCGTCTTTTTGCCGTAGCGTTTGTTGAAACGGTCAACGCGCCCGGCGGTGTCAATGAGTTTCTGCTTGCCGGTAAAAAACGGGTGGCAGGCCGAGCAGATTTCAACCCTGAGGTCGTCCTTGCGCGTCGAGCGCGTCTTGAAAGTGTCGCCGCAGGCGCAGTGGACGGTGATTTCGTTATATGCCGGATGAATTCCCTGTTTCATTTTAGTTGTTCCTCTGTATGTGCGCGATTTGCGCTCCTAATCAATCCGATATGATACGTGTTGCGTTGGATTTGCGTCAAGCTCGACGAGGTTTTAGATGCGTAAAAGGTGAGGTTCGTGGCTTGCGGCGTGCTTCAACGATCATTCCGAAGAGTTTGTTGACATGTTTGCAAATCGCATGTTACAAACGCTGCCGTCACGCCTTTTTGCATCTTGGTCAGGGCTTAAAAAAGTCACAAAAGCATTTGTGTGAGGGAACAGCGCCGACGCTTTCGCGCTCGTGGTCTAACCGTTGGAT
>JBPCPQ010000340.1:0-5539 GCA_050999015.1 Pyrinomonadaceae bacterium
GCTAGGACTCGTCCATGACGAAGACGGGCGGGTGCGCAACATCGCCGACACGGCGCTTCCGCCGAGCGACTCGCTCGGCGAAACCGCGCCGCTCGTGATCGTCGCGGGCGCGTGCATGAATAGCGGCAAGACGTTCGCCGCGACGGAATTCGTCAGGCAAGCGACCCGACAGGGATTGCGTGTCGCGGCGGCCAAACTGTCGGGCGTTGCGTGTTTGCGCGACACGCTTCACATGGCGGATCACGGCGCGGTGGCGACGGCGAGCTTCCTCGATTGCGGCCTGCCTTCAACGGTCGGCGTCGGCGACCTTTCGCCGGTGGCGAAGGCGATTATCAACAAGCTAAATGAAAGCGCGCCTGACTTAATCGTGATTGAGTTGGGCGACGGAATCCTCGGCGGCTACTCGGTTGACTCGGTGTTTGACGATGCGGAATTGCGCGCCGCAACTTCGGCGCTCGTCTTCTGCGCGTCGGATTACGTCAGCGTGTGGGGCGGCATCGAGTTGTTTCGGCGGCGCGGGCTGACGGTTGATCTCGTCGCCGGCTCGGTGACGGATTCGCAGATGGGCGAAGACTACATCGAGGAACACTTCAATGTTCCCGCCGGCAACGCGAAGCGCAACGGCGCGCGTCTCTTCGATCTCATCAAGTTCAAAGTTCAAGGTTCAAAGTTCAAAGACGTAGCTTGAATTTTGTGGCGTTGAGCTTTGGCTGCGAAACCTATTTGACTTGGAAATTGGAACATTGAACTTTGAACTGAAAAAACGAGTCGGGATTTTCGGCGGATCGGGCTACGGCGGCGCGGAGCTTTTGCGCATCCTTCTGTTTCATCCGCACGTCGAGGTCACGCTCGTCACGGCGAACGAGCACGCGGGTAAGTCAGTCGGTGAGGTGCATCGCAATCTTCAGGGGCTGACTGACCTCGCATTTATAAAAGCGCCGGAGGATACTGCAACTCTCGACGATCTCGATTGTGTCTTTCTCGCGCTGCCGCACGGGCAGGCGCTGGAGGTTGTGCCGCGCCTGCCGGAGCGCGCGAAGGTGATTGATCTGTCGGGGGATTTTCGTTTGAGTAGTGCGGACGAATTTTTACAGCACTATGGGCGCGAACACACGGCGATGGAGTTGCAGAGTGATTTCGTTTATGGATTGACCGAGACGAACCGCGACCGGATTAAGGACGCGCGACTCGTCAGCAATCCCGGCTGCTTTGCGACGGCGACGCTGCTGGGTCTCGCGCCGCTCGTCGCCAATAGTTTGTTGAGCGGGCGTGTCGTCGTTGATGCGAAGACCGGTTCTTCGGGGTCGGGCGCGAAGCCGGCGGCGAACACGCATCACCCGCAGCGCATGACTTCGTTTTACGCCTACAAACCTTTCACGCACCAGCATGTGCCGGAGATCGAGCAGGCTTTGCGCGCAGTCGGCGACTGGACGAACGAACTTGTCTTTATGACTCATTCGCTGCCGGTCGCGCGCGGCATCTTCGCGTCAATCTACATTGAGACGAAAAGCGAGATGAGGACCGAAGAGGTGTACGAAGTCTTTGCCGAGTTTTACCGTGATGCGTTCTTCGTGCGTTTGGTGAAGGGGTCGCCGGACATCAATTGGGTCAAGACGACGAACTTCTGCGACCTCGGCTTCGCGGCGCGCGGTTGTCAACTCGTCGTCTTCTCGGCGCTCGACAATCTCGTGAAAGGCGCGGCGGGCCAGGCCGTGCAGAACATGAACGTGATGTATGGCTTCGACGAAAAGACGGGGCTGATGTTTGCTGGGACGAATCCGTAAGCGGGATTCACCGTAGAGGTCGCAAGACAGCGGCGCTGAAACAAGTGAAGAGAAGAAAAATCCCGAAAACATTGAACCAAAAGGTAATTACCCACGTCATTGACGCAGTACTTTTTGAGGTCAATAATCAAAAGTATGCTTGCTGAAACAAATATCTTAGACCGTCTTGCGACGAGCGCCACGATTGCCGAGAAGCATTTGTACTACGGCGTGTCGTGGAACGCTTATCTCAGTTTGCTAGATGATCTTGGCAATCATCGTCCGGGCGGAATCAGGCTCGCATATATTGATGGCATCCTGGAGATTATGAGTCCAAAGAGATTGCACGAACAGGTAACGCGCCTCGTTGATATGATCCTGACGCTCGTGACGTTTGAGTTGGGGATGAACCTTGACAACTGCGGCGCGATGACGTTGCGCGTTGACTTGCAGGAAAAAGGCGGCGAACCGGACAGTTGTTTTTATGTGGCGAATGAATCGAAGGTGCGCGGTGTCGCGGAAATAGATTTGCAGGTTCACCCGCCGCCGGATGTCGTGCTGGAGGTAGACATTACCAGTCCATCACTCGACAAGATGAAACTCTATGCCGTCGCGGGGGTGCCGGAAGTTTGGCGCTTTGATGGAGCGCAGATGCGGTTCTTCGTTCTGAGGGGCGATCAGGAATATCAATCATCAACGCACAGCCGCAACTTCTCACACCTGAGCGCCGAGCGGCTCACCGAACTTATCAGGATCGGGCGCGAACATGGTTCAACGGCGATGCTGCAAGCCGTTAAGTCGGATGTGCAAAGTCGCCAATAAGCGGGGACAAGCGACGTGCCTTTTGTGTTCGTGCCTCTGACCTCGCACATGTCGTGCAGCGTTCTCTGCCGTTAAATCAGATGGCGAATTAAAATGACAATACAGACAACAACTATGTTCGCTGAAACAGCCGAGCGCGAAGATCGCTTTCAACTTGCGACGTACAAGAAATTTCCGTTCGCGGCGGAGCGTGGCCTCGGCGCGTGGGTCGAGACTGGTGAGGGCGAGCGCTATCTTGATCTCTACGGCGGCCACGCGGTCGCGGGCGTAGGGCACTGCCACCCGCACGTCGTCGCGGCGATCAAGGAGCAGGCCGGGCGGTTGATGTTCTACTCGAATCTTGTTTACTCGGAAGCGAGGGCGCGCGCGGCAGAGAAGTTAATCGCGCTCGCGCCGGAAGCGATTACGAAAGCGTTCTTCTGCAATTCGGGAACGGAAGCGAATGAGAACGCGATGCGGATGGCGCGGATGGCGACGAAGCGGGAAAAAATCATCACGTTCAGCGGCGGCTTTCACGGACGCACGGCAGACGCGATCAGCGCGACCGCGCTGGGGAAATACCGCGAGATCGGACGACCGAACGTGCCCGGCCATTTGTTCGCCGAGTTCGGCGACATCGAATCTGTCGAGCAACTCGCCGACGAGACGGTGGCCGCTGTGATGCTTGAGCCGATTCAGTCAATGGCTGGCGTGCGGACAGCGCCGCCTCAGTTCTTCCGGCGCCTGCGTGAACTGTGCGACCGGCGGGGCATCGTGCTCATCTTCGACGAAGTGCAGACCGGCGTCGGGCGCACTGGTTCGTGGTTCTTCGCGGGGAGCGACGCGGGAGACGGCGTCGTGCCGGACATCATCACGCTGGCGAAAGCTTTGGGGAGCGGCGTCCCCGTCGGCGCGTGCCTCGTCAATTCGTGCGTCGCGGAATGTATTAAGGAGAACGATCTCGGCACGACGTTCGGTGGCGGGATGCTGGCAATGGCCGCCGTCAACGCGACGCTCGAAGCGATTGAGCGCGACGGCATGTTGGAGAACGTGCGCGACATCGAAAAGTATATCCGTGAACAACTCGCCGGAATCGAAGGCATCTTTGGCGTGCGCGGTCGCGGCCTGTTGCTCGGCATTGAGTTTACCGAACCCGTTGCTGCGACCGTGCAGAAGAAGTTGCTCGAACACCGCATCATCACCGGCACGTCGAGCGACGCGCGCGTGCTGAGATTGTTGCCGCCGCTGTGTTTGAAAAAAGAAGATGCCGGCCTCTTCGTCGAGTCTCTAAGACAGGTGCTATAACCAAGTTGCTCCGTGTGCTCGCGGTATATTCATTAAAATCATGCCGAAGAACTTTCTGACCACAGCCGATTGGACGCGCGAGCAACTCGAAGAGTTGGTTGAGTCGGCGCAACGCTTCAAAAGCGGCGAGGATGAGTCGAAGCCGCTCGCCGGAAAATCAATTGCGCTCGTCTTCTTCAATCCTTCTTTGCGCACGCGCGCCTCAATGCAGGTCGGCGTGTATGAGCTTGGCGGGAACGCGGTCATGCTGGAACCGGGCGGGACGAGTTGGACGCTAGAACACCGCGCCGGAGCAGTGATGGACGGCGACAAGACGGAGCACGTCGCGGAGTTTGTGCGCGTCTTGGGAAGATACTGCGCCGCGATTGGCGTGCGGACGTTCGCGGCGCTCAAAAGTTGGGAAGAGGAACGTCGCGATCCCGTCTTAAGCGCCTTCGCCGAATACGCGGACGTTCCCGTTATCAACCTCGAATCGGCGATGCATCATCCGTGTCAGGCGCTTGCGGACATGATGACGATTCGGGAAAAGTTTGGCGAAGGTAAAAAGCGCGTGCTGCTGACGTGGGCGTGGCACCCGAAGCCTCTGCCGATGGCGGTGCCGAACAGCTTCGCGCTCGCCGCCGCGCAGATGGGACACGACCTCACCATCGCGCACCCGCCGGGTTATGAGTTAGACGACGAGCTTGTGCGCGAAATCAACACGCACGCTTTCGACGCCGGTTCCACCGTGCGCGTGACGGACGATGTTAACGAAGCGTTCAAAGGCGCGGAAGTCGTTTACGCGAAGAGTTGGGGGAGTCGTCGTTTCTACGGCACGCCCGAAGACGACATCGAAGCGCGCGCCGAGTTTCGTCAGGACTGGATTGTTGACGAAGCGAAAATGGCGCGCACAACCGACGACTCGATTTTCATGCACTGTCTCCCGGTGCGCCGCAACGTGATCGTCACCGACCGCGTGATTGATTCTTCATCATCGGTCGTGATTGACGAAGCCGAGAACCGGCTCCACGCACAAAAGGCAGTCCTAAAGTTAATTGCGGAATGCGGATTGCGGAATGCGGAATGAAAGCAAGACGCTTCCGGTTTTATTAGTCCGCATTCCGCAATGGAGGAAGAGATGAGCCAGCCGCGACTAGACCTTTTGCGCGAGGCGCTGCCGTACATTCAGCGGTTTAAGGGAAAGACGTTCGTCGTCAAGCTATCGGGCAAGGTGACGGAGGATCACGACAATCTCGTGTCGCTCGCCGAGGAGTTGGCGTTGCTGCATCAGGTCGGCATCCGCATCTGCGTGGTTCACGGCGGCGGCAAGCAGTTGAGCGACCTCGCGGCGCTGATGGGCGTCGAGCAGACGATCATTAACGGTCGCCGCGTCACCGACGACGCGACGCTCGACATGGCGAAGATGATTTTCGCTGGCAAGATTAACACCGACATTCTCGCCGCGCTCCGGCAGCGCGGGATTGAGGCGGTCGGACTCTCCGGCGTTGACGGCAATACCGTGCAGGCCGAACGACGCCCGCCGAAAGAGGTTGTCAATCATGAAACCGGTGTAAGCGAGCAAATTGATTTTGGGCACGTCGGCGACGTGGTGAAGATTAACGACCGGTTGCTGCGCGTGTTGCTCGACCATGATTACCTGCCGGTGATTTCATCGCTCGGCGCGGACTCTG
>JBPCPQ010000178.1:0-6391 GCA_050999015.1 Pyrinomonadaceae bacterium
CATCGTTGATGTGTCGGATTTCGTGGAAGAGAAGATGCAATCAATCCGCGCCCACGCCTCGCAGTTCTACAGCCCCGACTCGGACGAACCGCTGACGCGCATCAGCGACCAAAGCTTTCTCGGCCAACTCGAAAACCGCATGCGCTACTACGGCTCACTGATCGGCGTCGCGGCGGGCGAACCCTTCTACGTCCGCGAGGCGCTCAACGTCGCCGACCCCTTCGCGCTCCTTACCCGCCCGATGAACATTTACTCGTGACGGATGAAAAGAAATGTGGGGACGCGGAGAGTAAGCGACACGGAGACGAGGCACTCAACATCCTACTCGCCGCGTCGCAGTGTCCCTGCGTCACTTCACTCATCCTTCATCCTTTTGCTTTCAGCTCTGCTTCCCAGGGCTGTGCGCGCGACGGCGAGGGTGGCGGTGGCGCGCGGCGATTCCCCCGCGAAACTCTTCGCCGATTCGACCGCGCGGCTAAAATCCTCTTTTGCGAGCGAGCCGAAAATCCCCGCGAGGTCAAAGCTCTCAGCACTAAAGTTCATCATCCGCGACGAATTCTTCGAGTCGAGCCTAATCATCAGTGTGCTGTCCTCGCCGGAAAACTCCGTCGCAGAGTTTGACGCTTTGATGGCTTCGGCCAGCACTTCCCACGCGCGGGCGCGGTCAGCTCCAAAAAGCCGCGTCGCCACCGCGAAGAGGGCGCGTACACGCTCCGGCGAAGAACTATCAATGCGTCGCGCTTCGGTGATCGCCTCTTCAATGATTTCGAGCGTGCGACCCACTTCCGCTTTCGGTAGCAGCCGCGCCGCTTCCGTCAATCCCCACACACGTTGAATGGACGTCAATTCACCGGCACGCGCGAGGCGGAGCGTAGCCTCTGCGTCTTTCTTCCGAACTGCCCGCGCGACCGAATCGAAATCAAGGTAGGCGCGCACTTGTTTGCGCATTTCCGGGTCGGCGATTTTGTCGGCCAACTCGCGGGCGCGTGCCTCGTCCGAGTTGAGCGCGGCGAGCGCAGCGCGGGTGTAAATCTCGTCGCGCTCGTCGGAGCCGCGCGCCCGGTCGAGGCGGTCGAGATGATCCTGCACACGCTCGTCCGATTCTTCATCAGGAACCAGACCTTTCGTCAAGTCGTTGTTTCGAGAATCGCGCGCCCCGTCCGGCGCGTCGGGGAGTAAAGCCGCTAGTTGGGTGCGCATTGCCGTCGTCTTGTCGGGCGCGTGCTGCTCGAAGAACGGAAGCAGCCGCGCGATGACCATATATGTTCCGGCGCGTCCCGCTGTTGTGAAGTCCTGATCGGGCGGCGGGAGCGGGCGCAGCAGAATCGCCGCCGCCGCGTTGAAGAAGTCCGCGCGCAACTGCGGTGCGAGGTCGGACGGCGGCGTAATTGATTCCGCCCACCTGTTGGCGCTGGTGCCGCCGCCCGTGTCGAAGGTCATGTAGAAGAACGGCGAGAGGACGTAAGACGAAAGCAACGAGACAGTGTTGGCGTCCGACGCGGGATCAATCGTCGCGCGGCTGAGCAGCGCGGCATATCTTTGGTCGGCTGCCGCCGCGTTTTTTGTCCGCAGCGTGTTGAGAAAATTGATCGTCGGTAAATTGATGTCGTTGAGTGCCGGGTCGGCGAACTGAAGCCCACGCTCAATGTCCCCGTCTTCAATCAGTCGCCGTGCGAGTTCCAGTCTCTGCGCGACGGCGGGCGGGGCCTGCGTCGGATCGCGACGTTTTGTCGAAGCGTCCGGTGGTGATGAGGTCGCGTCGCCGGCAAGAGTTTCTGTCTCATTCTTCTTCGCTTCTTTGAACTTCGCAAGGAACTCTTCGCCGAGCGTGCGGTCGCGTTTCGAGGCGAGACGCAAAACTTCGCCGCGCAGGTTCGGCGGAAGTTTAAGCGACGCACTCCCGCGCCTTGCCATCTGCGCGCGGTGGTCTTCCTCCATTCGCCGCGTGTTCTCCTCCTCGCCTGCCTCGGCGGCCTCCCACGCGCGTCGAAAGAGGACACGCGACCGGTCTTTATCAGTTTCCCAAAGCGCGTCGGCGGCGCGCGCCTGCACCCGCGCACGTAAGGTCGAATCACGGAAGTCGCGCGCGTCGTCGGCCAGCGAATTGATAAGCGAGATGGCGACAGTGCGGCGCGTCTCCGCGAGCGGGTCGACTGTTGTCGCCTTACGTTCTCCCGCGTTACCATTTTTAACTTTGCCCAAAGCTTGCGCGCGCGCCGGCACGGGAAAAGAGAGTAAGGCCAGCGCGGCGACACAGAGGCAGGATCGGATTAACATTGTCACCTCCGATGGTTTGTCGGCTGAAAGCATTGAAGTTCCGTCGGAACTCGTTCGTGCGGTTCAACTGAAAAGTAGTGCGAACAGCGACACAAGAACGAGACCTCGCGCGCTGTCGCACCATCGGTCGAACCGTCTCAGAGTAAACCTTACACGCCGCCGTGACGGTGCGGTTCCGCAAACAAAAATGAAAAGCCGGCAAAGACGTTCCCCGCTGCCTTTGTAGTAGTCGAGCAGGAAAGTGAAATGGTGAAGCTCCGCCGAGATGAAAAATACTATGGCAGAGAGCCTCGACCGTTAGGAAGGGCGTCTCTGCCACTTAATGAAAACGCTACGGCTTCCGCGCGGGCTTCTGCCGTTAATGCCCAAGCGAACGATGTGCGGTCAGCATGATCCCGCGCGGTGCCCTCCAGTAGTCACGCGCTAAACCGTGATGACTTCCAACTCAGGATCAACTTCCTGCTTCAACATGCCCTCAATAGCCATCAGCGTGCCGGAGATCGAACTCGGGCAACTGCCGCACGCGCCCTGATACCTAATCGAAAGTGTGTTCTCCGCAAGGCCGACGACTTCCAGCCAACCGCCGTCGCCGGCCAGCGCCGGGCGGATTCGCTCATCCAGAATTTCGTTGATGCGAATGAGGCGCGGGTCGTCGCTCAGCAGCGCGCCAATGGCCCCACCGATTCCGGCTGTCGCCGCTGTCGCCCCTCCGTTCGCTGTTGACTGTGCGGCGCGAATCGGCACGGCGAGCTTCGGCAGAAGGTCGTCCCATTCGGCATCGTCCTTTTTCTCCACCGTAATCATGCGATCCATGTAGAACACGGACACGACTTCGCCAACCTCGAAGAGCGACTTTCCGAGCGCGTCGTCTTCCGCTTCGGTTGCTGAGTTGAACGAACGCGGTGCGCCATTCGTCACCGGCTCCTTCAGAATGAATTTGACGGCGTTCGGATTAGGCGTTTCTTCAATGTTATCAATCTTAGGCATTATTTAACTCCTGATAAATGATGGGGCGGTTTCTCTTGGCAGCCCGACCTTAGCTTGTTAAAAGTCCAATAGGATTATCAGCATTATACTCCGTCCAGCCTTACGTCCGCAGCCGGCCAGACGGGAATTTGTGAAGTCGCCGGAAAATTCCCAATAACAAGCCCTTTTTCGGAACGCGACAGCGATTTCAGAAGGTATTCAGGAGAGTAGAAAAATTGCAAAATGTGGTGCGGAAGTATTGTCAAAAACAATCATCGGGCGTATATTCTGTGTCCTCGCTTGTCTCCCTTCGCAGGTGAGACAAGCTGAGACAAGAGGCAGACGATAGCGAGGGTCGTCTGCCTCTTGCTATATTTAGAGGTCAGAGGCTATAGGTTAGAGGTCAGTAAAGAATCCTGCTTTTCACTAACCTCTGACCTCTAGCCTCTGACCTCTTGCTTTTATGAACATCGGCATCACCGTCTACCCGACTTACGGCGGCAGCGGCATCGTCGGTTCCGAACTCGGCAAGGAACTGGCGACGCTCGGCCACACCGTTCATTTCATTTCCTCGGCGCTCCCGACGCGCCTCACGCAGTTGAACGAGCGCGTCCACTTTCACGAAGTGGACATGCTGTCTTACCCGCTCTTCGAGCACCAGCCGTACACCCTCGCGCTGGCGACGAAAATGGCGAACGTCGCCGAAAGCGAAAACCTCGGTTTGCTTCATGTCCACTACGCTATTCCGCACTCGATCAGCGCGATCCTCGCGCGCGAGTCCTTGCTTCCGCAACGCCGCCTTCCCGTTATCACCACATTGCACGGAACGGACATCACGCTCGTCGGCGCCGACCGCTCATATCTCCCGATCACGCGCTACGGCATCGCACAATCTGACGGTGTAACTGCCGTCTCAAATTACTTGAAGCAGGCAACTGCCGAGACGTTTCACTTCGATCACATCGCGGTCATTCCGAACTTCATCTCCGCGTCAGAGTATCAAAGGCATCCCGTGCCCGAACTGCGCGCCGAGTTAGCGCCCGGCGGGGAGCCGTTGCTCGTCCATGTCTCGAACTTTCGTCCGGTGAAGCGCCCGGTGGACTGCGTAGAGATTTTCGCGCGCGTGCGGCGGCGCGGGGTCGAGGCGCGGCTCGTGATGGTCGGCGACGGCAGCGAGCGCAGCCACGCCGAGCACCACGCCCGCTGTCTCGGTCTGGAGGAGCATTGCTCGTTCGTCGGTAAGCAGCCGCGCATTGTTGACTACCTCTCCGCGTGCGACGTGCTATTGCTGCCTTCCGAACAGGAATCATTCGGCCTCGCGGCGCTCGAAGCGATGGCCTGTGAAGTACCCGTCGTCGCGTCGCGCGTCGGCGGCATCCCCGAAGTCGTCACCGACGGCGAGACCGGTTACCTCAGCGATGTCGGCGATGTTGAAAAGATGGGTGAAGACGCCGCGCGTCTGCTCACTGACGAACCCCTGCGGCGCGGAATGGCCGCGCGCGCGCGCCACTCCGCCCTCTCGCGTTACAGCACCGATCTCATCATTCCTCAGTATGTAGAATTCTATGAGCGCGTCATCGCCGCGTCGAACGCCGCCCAAGACAAGTGAGCGAATCGCTGATTCGTCCGCTGATGTGTGCGGCGACGAAAAGCCGATTCGCTACATCATCCAGAATCTCGAACGCGCTTTCGGCGTCCCGGTCGACAAGCGCGCGACGCGCGACTCCGACCCGCTCGACACGTTAATCGCCGTTATCCTTTCGCAGGCGACAAGCGACACAAACAGCGACCGCACGTTCGCCGCGTTGAAGCGTCGTTACCCAACGTGGGACGCCGTTCTGCGCACGCGCGAATCCACGCTCGCCGCGACGATTCGCTCCGGCGGCCTCGCCAACCAGAAGGCCGCCGTGATCCGCGACGTGCTGCGGCAGATTAAAGAACAGCACGGCACGCTCGATTTTTCTTTCCTGCACGACATGACAGCGGAAGAAGCGACCGGCTACCTCGCACAATTTCGCGGCATCGGCCCCAAAACAATCGCCTGCACGCTGCTCTTCGCCTGTCACAAGAATGTCTTTCCGCTCGACACGCACATCTTCCGCATCCTGCGCCGCGTCGGTCTCATTCCGCAGAAGTGTACGGACGCACGCGCCCACGAAATCATGAACGGAATCGTGCCGCCGGGGAAGTTCTACTCGTTTCACGTCAACCTCATTCGTCACGGTCGCACACTCTGCCGCCCCCGCGAGCCGCTCTGCGAGCGCTGCCCGATTGTTGAGTATTGCGACTACGGACAGGAGAAAATCTGAGGGAAAAGGGGAAGGAGGAAAGGGTAAAGGTAGAGGAAGCGAAGAGCGTGAGAACATCGTCAGTGCCGCTTGACGCAAAATGTCATTTCCCCTTTTCCCTTTCCCCCTTCCCCCAAAAGTTTTATGCCTTACCTTGTTGATGGGAACAACGTGATGGGTCAGCGCGTCGGCTGGCACCGCGACAAGGCGGGAGCGCGGCGGCGCTTGCTGGACGAAGTCGCTGGCTTCGTGCGAAACGCGCGTGTCACGGTGAGCGTGGTTTTTGACGGTGCTCCCGACGATCATTTCCCTGACGGGTCGCGTTATCGGGGCGTGCAGGTCTTCTACGCCGCGCGTAATTCAAACGCCGACGAGCGCATTAAGCGCATCGTTGATGCCTCACGCGAGCGCCGGACTTTGATCGTCGTCACTTCCGACCGCGCTCTCGCCGATTACGTGCGCCAGTGCGGCGCGCAAGTGATTCGCGCCGGGGATTTTCGTCGCCGCCTCGACGACGCGCAAGCCGAAAGCGAGAGCAACGCAGCACACAGCAGCGACGGCGGCAAGAAAGTTCCTGACGAAAACCTCGACCACTGGATGCGCTATTTTGGAGTCGAACCGGAAGACGGAAGTGAAAAGTGATGAGTATTGAGTGATGAGTACTGAGTAAAAGCATTCCGCTCTTCACTTAACTCAGTACCCAGTACTCAGTACTCATCACTTTTATTGGAGATAAGCTCAATGTCGAAGGTGAGACGTTGTCCGGCGAGCGGGTGATTAGCGTCGAGCGTGACGTGTGTGTCGGTGACGTCGGTGATGGCGACGGGTATTTGATTACCGTCGGGCAACTGCATCACAAG
>JBPCPQ010000426.1:0-2815 GCA_050999015.1 Pyrinomonadaceae bacterium
CAGTCGTCGAACAGGAAAACTTCCTCGACCTTGTCCCACACCTCTGCCGGTATCCGGTCGAGCGTCCAGTGCAGTTTGTTGACCGCGTTGTACGCAATCACAAAGATGCCGATGCGCTTCTTCCCGGTTTGCATTATTGAGCCGGCCTTCGATTCTGACGACTTTAAGAATTGGTTTGACAGCAACTCGCCTGTCTGTTCAATATGAACGCGAATTGTATCAGACGAGTGTCGGCGCAAACCACCATCAATCTGCCGAACGGAAGACGATTCGCAGAAACGCGGCTGATGTCAGGGGCTTTATATTCATGTCAACCGAGATAACAGTTCCCGAAAACCTACTCATCGAAACACGGATGCAAGTGCTTCACGCGCAACTCGAACGCATGCGCGCGATGCTCTACAATTATTCCAACCTGTTCTACAAATTGATTATTCTCGCCGTCGTCGTTCTGATCGTGATGGCGATGGCGAGCATGACCGACACTCTGCGCGCGACGGCGCTATTGATTCCCTTCTTCGTGATCTACGTCGGCGTCCAGTCGGCTTACTTTTTAACTTATGTCGTCTTCGCGCGCGTCTACGCGACGGGGATTGAGAAACGAATCAACCGCTTGCTGCAAGACGACGTGATGATCGCCCACCGCATCGAAGCATCCTATCTGTTTCCGCTCGCCGGGCCGCAGTTCGCGGGCGTGCCCCTCAGAGCCGACCAAACTTTCATCGGCTTCATCACGCTTCACTTCTGGCTGCTCGGCGCGGCGTCAATTTTTCTCGCCGCCTACCGCGCGTGGCAACTGCTCCCCGCCCTCGCGCGCGAATTTCCCATCCTCGATTACTACTTCCCCGCGCTGATCGCGTGGTCGCTGCTTCACCTCGTCTATCTCGTCTGGTACTTCGGCACGCGCTACCACGAGCGGCGCATCATGCAGATCGTGAGTAACGTATACGGCACGGGTTACGAGGGCGCATAAATCCAGAGAGATGCCAGCTAAAGACGAAATCAGCAGCCGCCGAAAATTCTCTTGGTAGTTTCAGTCGAGACAGGTATATACTTCCCGCGTTTTTAGAGGACAATTCGGAGGACAGTCCCATGACACACTGCAAAACACGGCGCTTTTTGCTGGCTTTCGCTCTACTCGCTTTCCTCAGCATGCCGGCCTACGCGGACCTGATTACGTTTACCACTCGACCCAGTTTCAACGCCGTGGCCCCGGGGCTGCCCGTCGAGACGTTTGAATCGGGATTGGTCTCCGCCGGCGGTGTCACAACCTGCAACGGCCCCGTGAGTAGTGCGGCGGGTAGCACCTGCTTCCCCGTCGGCGGCCTGCTTCCGGGAGTGGTTTATAATGCAAGTGGCTCAGTCCAGCCGAACATGGTCGTGCTTGGGGCAGGATTTCCCGGCGTGGGCAACACCAGTAAGGTTCTTGGACCGAACTCCTTCGCGGATACTTTAAACATCACGTTTACCAGCGCGAATGCGTTTGGGGTTGATCTCTATCCCGGCCCGGCGGGGGGCAACATCCTAGTTTCCGTGTTCGACCCCGGCAACGCCCTTCTCGGCTCATTTACGGTCGCCGCGCCGGTAGGGTCGGCAACGTTCTTCGGCCTGATCTCCACGACGAGCGGGATCGGACGCGTCAACGTCGCCAGCCAGAGCACGGCACCGGGCGAATTGATTGACAACCTCGCGTTCGGCACCGCGTCACCTACCACCGCAGTGCCCGAACCGGCATCACTGATCCTACTCGCCAGCGGCTTGGCGCTCGGGCTTTCACGCCGAAAAAGGTAGACCCGCGACGACCGTCCACCTTACTTCCGCAAATAGGCGGCGAAGAATTCTTCGCCGCCTATTTTTGTCGGCGCTTCTTGTTCGAGGGAGACCTGCTTTCACCGGGCGGCGGCGAGCGGGCTTTCTTCGGTCTGCTGCCGCGCGTGGTAGGAGGATCGTGTCAGCGGGCTTGATTCGACGTGGCGGAAGCCGAGCGACATGCCGACTTCCCGCCACTCCGCAAACTCTTCGGGCGTAACGTAGCGCTCGACAGGGAGCCGGCGCGCGTGCGGCTGAAGATACTGGCCGATGGTCATGATGTCGCAACTCACCGCGCGCAAATCTTTCATCAACTCGACTACTTCATCGAACGTCTCACCGAGTCCGGCCATGATGCCGCTCTTGGTGAGCATCCCGCGCCGCTCCTGATCGCGGCGCGCGGCGGCGCGCTCCAATAATGTCATCGTCTGCTCGTAATTCGCGTCGGGGCGGACGCGGCGGTAGAGGCGCGCGATGGTTTCGGTGTTGTGGTTGAGAACGTCAGGACGGGCGTCAAGCACAATGTTGAGCGCGGCTTCGTCGCCGTGGAAGTCGGGGATCAGGACTTCGATTTTGCAGTCAGGATTTTCGGCGCGCACTTCGCGGATCGTCGCCGCCCAGTGCGATGCTCCGCCGTCCGCGAGATCGTCGCGGTTGACGGAGGTGATGACGGCGTGCGCGAGATTGAGGTGGCGCACCGCTTCGGCGACGTGCCCCGGCTCTTCCGGGTCAAGTGCATCGGGCTGGCCTTTATTGACGGCGCAGAAACCGCAGTGGCGCGTGCAGGTGTCGCCGCCGAGCATGAAGGTCGCCGTGCGGTCAGACCAACACTCGAAGATGTTCGGGCAGCGCGCCTCCTGACAGACCGTGTGAAGGTTTAAGCCTTCGATCAACTTGAGGACGTGATTCTGATTCGTCGGGTCGCCGATTTTGATCTTCAGCCATTCGGGCTTCGGACTGCGCGGGGGTCGCGTCGGAGAGACATTACTGATGACTTTAAGTTCGC
>JBPCPQ010000114.1:0-2368 GCA_050999015.1 Pyrinomonadaceae bacterium
ATGAACTTTTTTCGGTGCCGGGGAGATTTCGTTTTCATTTGGAGAGGCAGGCATCCGTGTGCCTCTCTACTACTGAGACTGATTATAACACAGCCCATCAACATCAAAGTCAATGCTTTCTTTAAGCCGGGCTGAGCATCACGCGCGGGCGAATTTGACTGCTCGCGGCGTCGTAAACTCCGACCGCGATTAGATCGCCTCCGGCATCGCGCATTCTGATTAAGTCTCCGTCTCGCCACTCAACCATAAACTTATTCGCCTGAACCGGAGCGCCGTGACGCACTCGCTCCGTCTCGTCGCTCGTTAGATGCACGAAGGGCATGTTTGAGAGTGCCACGTCCGGCGAAACGAGAATTTTCTCAGTCGCCCCCGCTTCGCTGATGTCTTTCAATCTCTCAATATTGACCGACTCCCGCAGACCGAACGCGCCCGCGCGGGTTCGTCGTAGCGCAGCGAGGTGGGCACCCGTCTCCAAACTTTCCCCTAAAGATTCGGCCAACACGCGGACGTAAGTTCCGGCGGAACAAACGACGCGCGCAGACAAATCACACGTCCCGTCGTCGTTTCGCCGCAGCAATGCGCCGCCCTCTTGTGGAATCGCTTCAAACTCAAAGACCGTGACTCGCACCGGTGCGCGTTCAATTTCCTCGCCGCGACGCGCCATCTCGTAAAGCTTCTGCCCCTTTACCTTTTTCGCCGAATACATCGGCGGCACTTGATCGAGATGACCGCGTAAACCTTCAATTGCCTTCTTGATTTCCGCCGCATTGAGAGTTGAGCAATCATCTGTTGTGCGCGTTTCAGCGTGACGCGGTGTGCCCGTCAGGTCTCCGGTATCCGTCGCATAACCAAGGCGAATAATCGCCTCATACTCTTTTTCGGCACCCGCGAGAAACTGCGCGAGCCGCGTCGCTCTTCCGACCAATAGTACCAACACGCCGGTCGCAAACGGATCGAGCGTGCCCGTATGACCGATGCGCCGTTCGCCGAGCAGACGCCGCGCGCGGGCCACAACGTCGTGCGAAGTCCAACCCTCTGGCTTATCTATAATCACAATACCGTCCATATTTGTATTTTAGATTTTCGATTGGCGATTGGCGATTTTTTAAGACATCTGCTTTTTGGCCAGCCAATCCTATGCCCTAAATTCTATCGTAACTTTGCCGCTCGCCGCCCTCTACGTTAGAGTATTTGGTAATGCAAAAACGAAAAAGGTTTGGCCGGGGAATGCCCCGCGCAGACGAGCGCACCGAAGGAGCGAGCACACCGCCGCCCGCGCTCGACCCGGAGAAGACACGCGAGCGGACGCTTCAACGTGCCGTCAAACTGCTCGCCGCGAAGCCGCGCTCCGTTGCAGAGTTGCGCGAGCGTCTGCTCGAAAAAGAATGGACGAACGAAGAGGCCGTCGAAGCCGCGCTCGCCAAGCTCGCAGAATATGGTTACTTAGATGACGAGCGATTCGCGTTCGGCTTCGCCTCGTCGCGCGTCCGGCAGAAACCCATCGGACGCCAGCGCCTCGCCCGCGATTTGCAGACGAAACAGGTTTCGCGCGAGACGGCGGAGGAAGCGCTCAATTTGGTTTACGCCGAAACGCCCGAAGAGGAACTGATTGCGCGCGCGATTGAAAAGCGCACGCGACTGCGCGGACGCCCCTCGACGCGCGCCGAGGTCAAAAGTTTATTCGACCACCTTCTGCGGCTCGGTTTTTCTTACGATCTGGTAATACGCAAAGTGCGCGCCGCGTCCGCCGCACAGGTTGACGAGGACGACGAGGCCGCGCCCGATTCAGCAGATGACGAAATCGTTGAGCCAAGAAATAAAGGCCGGGATGGGTAAGTTGACTTCCGGCGCTCCGGCCAATTTCGCCCGCCTTTGTCCCGCATGCTAAACTCTAAAAAAGCTATCAGCCATCAGCGGTCAGCTTAAAACTGCTCGCCAAGCTCTTTCGCTGATAGCTGAATGCTGATAGCTGAGTGCTTATTATGATGACCGGAAACGAAATTCGCGAAACCTTTTTAAGATACTTCGAGGAGCACGGCCACCGCCGCGTCGCCTCAAGCCCGCTGCTGCCCGCCAACGACCCGACGCTGCTTTTCACTAACGCCGGGATGAACCAATTCAAGGACGTGTTCCTCGGCATTGAGAAGCGCGACTACACGCGCGCCGCGTCGTCGCAGAAGTGCATCCGCGCGGGCGGCAAGCACAACGACCTCGACGAAGTCGGGAAGACCGCGCGTCATCACACCTTCTTCGAGATGCTCGGCAACTTCTCGTTCGGCGACTACTTCAAGCGCGAGGCGATTCAGTACGCGTGGGATTATCTCGTCAACGAACTCAAGCTCGACCCCGAACGGATGTGGTTCACCGT
>JBPCPQ010000480.1:0-3732 GCA_050999015.1 Pyrinomonadaceae bacterium
ATCAATTGGCGTGCGGTACATCGCCGGACGCGGGCGCATGAAAAATCGCACGATCCATAAAAGCACGCCGACACCCCACGCAACTTGCGTCGCAGCAATCGAATGAGGTGCGGCAATAGCCACCAGGAACAAGCACCCGATGATGCCGCGATCAATGTAGAAGGGAAAAGGGGAAGGGAAAACGCGACGCGCAGACGCGGCGAGTGGGGGACGTGGCGATGTTTCACTTTGTCTCCGCGGCCCGCTCTCTCTCCGCATCTCTTGTTCATCCCTCATCCCTCATCCCTCATCCCTCCTAATATGCGTCGTCGCCGCGCAGCATCACCGGGAGCGTGCGCAGGATGATGCGAAGGTCGAGCCACAGCGACCAATTTTCGATGTAGAACAAATCGAGTCGTACCATCTCCTCGAACGGCAGGCGGTTGCGCCCTGACACTTGCCACAAGCCCGTCACGCCCGGCTTCATGTCGAGCCGCTTGCGGTGCCACAACTCGTAAGCCTCGACCTCGTAAGGAATCGGCGGGCGCGGGCCGACAACGCTCATGTCGCCGCGCAGCACGTTCAAAAGTTGCGGCAGTTCGTCGAGACTCAAGCGCCTCAGCACGCGCCCCGTTCGCGTCACGCGCGGGTCGTCGTGCAGTTTATAAACGGGGCGCTCGCCGTCGCCGAGGTTGGTGTCGGGACGGCCGGCGATGTATTTGCGTTGATACTCGCGGTGCGCCGCGTCGTCGGAGTTGGTGTGCATCGTGCGAAACTTGAGGAACATGAAGATGCGCCCGTCCATCCCGACGCGCTCCTGCCGGTAGAAAACGGGGCCGCGCGAATCGAACTTAATCAATGCTGCGATTACCATCCACAGCGGCGCGAGAATTGAAAGAGCGAGTGAAGAAATAACGATGTCCGATGTCCGCTTGACGAGCCGTGCCGCGCCGGAGAGCGGCTCGCGGAAAAGAGTAATAACGGGGAGTGCGCCGATCTGATCAATCTCGGTCTTGCGCGGCAAGCAGTTGAAGAGACTCGGCGCAATGCGAAACTCGACGCCGCGCCGCCGCCCGACTCTCATCATCACGTCGAACAGTGCGTCGCCGGAAACTTTCGGGTCGGTGATGATGACTTCATTCGCGCCCGTCGCGCGAATCGCTTCCGGCAATTCCCTGATGCCGCCGATGACCGGGACACCCTCAACACTCTGCGGCACCGACTCGTCGAGCGTGCCGTTCTCGACAATTCCGACGACGCGATAGCCAAGCTCGCGCCGCTCGCGCATCTCGCGGATGCACAACACCGCCTCGTGCCCGCGCCCGACCACCAGCGTCGGAATCAGATTGATCTCGCGCCGCCGTGCGAACCCTTGCGCGCCACGCACCGCCGCGCGCAGCAACCAATACGCGGCGAGCGCCAGCAGAAAGTCGAGCACAAAGACTCCGCGCGCATACGAGAAGGCGCGAAACTCGTAGCCGCCGCGATAAAGAAACGCCGCCGCGACGATTAACAGCGAGCCGACCGCCGTCGCCTTGAACACCCGCACCCAATCGTCGAGATATGAAAACTCGCCGCGCAAACGGTAAAGGTCGTAATACGCGAACGCCATCAGACGAATCGGCAGCACGAACAACAGCAGCGCAGCATAAGCCTCAAATTCACTGTGCAATGACCAACCCGCGCCCGCCAGAACAGGCTTCACTCCTTCGCGCAGCCAAAACGCCCCGGTGAAAGAGGCGGCGGCGATGAGCGCATCAATTGACACGAGCACAACCTTCACCGCCGGTATCACCCAAGGCGGCACACGCCCTGCAACACGCGCGGTGTCCACATCAATTCTCAGTTCTTCTAAATGCTCGACGCGCATAGTTGAAAGCGGTGATAAGTGACAAGTGATAGGTGACAGGTAAAGACCAAACACCAACTTGTTGCCGGCGATGTTTTTGAACGATACCAACGTGCCCAAAGATAAAGAACAAGTCACAGATGGCAAGTAGGAGAAGGATATTATCCTGTCACCTGTCACCTGTCACCTGTCACGCAAAATCATTTCTGTCACCTGTCACGCCAGAATCATTTCCGCCACCTGTGCGCGGACGTGAAGCGCGCGGCGTGGTGTGGCCTCGCTCTTCTTTCCGATGCGGAGTGCCGTAACGTCTTCGCGCGTGCTGATGCGCCGGAGTCTGCCTTCCTGCACGAGTTGCTCGTCAACGGCCGCCCACCGCCCGGCGTATACGCTCGCCGCCGGAACGCCGAGCGCCGCCGCCTCGCGGTTCATTGTCCCTCCCGCGCTGATAACCAAATCAGATGCCGCAATCAAGTTCGCGCCGTCGAGCGCCGCGCGCGGAAAAGTAATGTTCGCGTTACGGAAGCGCGCCGCGAGCGCCTCGCGCTGCGCGTCGCTCCGCGCGAGCAGCACGACTTTTGTTCCTTGACATGCGCTTAATCGCTCAAGCAGATCGTCGAACAATTCATTCTCGAATCGGTGATACAGCGCGTCGCGTGCCGGCGGGCGTGCCACCACAAGCACATCCTCCGCGCCGACGCCGAGCGTGCGCAACTGCGCGGCGAAATGCACGTCGGGTTTGAAGTCGGCGAGATAGACGTCTTCTTTGATGCCGTCGTAGCGACGGACTTTCGCGGGTCGTGCGCCCGCGCGTCTGAGCGATTCTTCGGGGAAAGCGCACGGCACGATAACGCGCGACGCGAGGCGGAAAGCGAGATGATTCGCCGGCTGATACTCATAATCCATCAGCGTCACACAGCGCAAACCGAGCACCCGCGCCGCCGCAATCTGCGCGTAAGAATTATGGCTGACGGCGAGATCGAAGCGATTCTTTTCCCCTCGCGCCCAGCGGGCGAGCGCGACAGTGCGCCCGATCAGATTCCCCGCTTTTCCTGACAATTTTCCGCCGCCGTGCCCGCCGACGATTGTCGGCGCGAACCCCGCTGCTTCCGCCATCTCGACGGTCTGCGCGAACTCCCGCGCCGTCGTCTCGACCTCGTGGCCGCGCCGCTCAAATTCAGCGCGCAACACCTTGAAGAAAGGAACGTGCGGCGAGTTCGCCAGATCAATCCAGATACGCACGGGCGAAGACGAGGGAAAAGGGGAAAGGAAAGAGAGGAAAGTAGGCATCACTTCTTCCCCTTTACCCTTTCCCTTTACCCTTTCCCCCTTTCTTCGAGGAGTCGTGCCAACGCATACAGCATCCACGCCTGAGACCAACGCATGTAGGGAATCTGCACGGAGTAAAAGCGCCGCCGCTGGTAGTAAAAAAAACCGCGCTCGTCTTGAAGCGTGCGTGTCGCCCACCGCGCCGTGCGTGCAGCACGTTCGGGCGCTGAACTGTCAATCCGTTTCATCTTAAGCATCGTGACGACGCTCGCGCCCGCTGCGTGTGCGTCCGCCGGGTAAGGATTGTCGGGGTAGTATTTCGGCCACCCGTCCGTCAGAAAGAAACGGTCGCGCCAAAACTCATAACCTCGCCGCAACGCTTCGGTAAATTCATCGCCGGCTGTCTCTTCATTATCAATGATGCGCGACAGCGAGAAGAGCACGAAGGCCGTGTGAAAATTATCAGCCCACGCTTGATAACCGTCCGCGCCGTAAGCCCACGAGCCGTCCTCGCGCTGGCGCCGGACGACGTAGCGCGCCGCACGTCGCGCCCACTCAATCAAATGTAGTTCGCCGGTCAGCGCGCCGACCGAGGCCAGCACCTCGCCCGCCAGCAGACTCGCATTGAAGACGCG
>JBPCPQ010000171.1:0-3644 GCA_050999015.1 Pyrinomonadaceae bacterium
GGTGAAGAAATGCAGATTGAAGAAAGCATAGTTTCCTCTGTCGCGCCGGTAAGCGAGTACGCGATTATTGTTGACCCGCAGGATAACGTCGCGGTGGTGAAGACCGAAACTGCGCCGGGTCTGAAAATCGAGTTGCCGGATGGTCGTGTCGTCACCATCACAGGTCAGGTGACGCCCGGCCACCGCTTTGCGACGCGCCAGATTGCGGGGGGCGAGTTCGTTCTTCAGTACGGACAGCCCATCGGCACCAGCTTAGGCATCAACGAGGGCGACCCCATCTCGCGCGCGAACATGTCGAACGATGTCCCAGTTGTGCGCGACCTTCCCGAAGATTTACACACGACTGCGCCGGATTACCTTCCCGAAGAAGAACGCGCGACGTTCATGGGCTACCGCCGACCCGACGGGCGCGTGGGCACGCGCAACTTCGTTTTGATTGTGCCGACATCAATGTGCGCCAGCCATGAGGCGCAGCAGATTTCCACGCTCGCCGAGTTCACGCTTTTCAACGGGCAGAAGTATCCGAACGTAGACGGCGTCGTCGCGCTGCCGCACAACAAAGGCTGTGGCTGTTCGGACGGCTCGAATATCGAAGTGATGCTGCGGACGCTGACGAACTATGCGGATCATCCGAACGTCGGCGGCGTGATTCTGATTGACTTGGGGTGCGAAAAGACGAACCTTTCGCTCGTCGAGCGGTATCTTTTGAAACGCGAAAAGACATTCAACAAGCCGTTTGCGAAGATCGGCATTCAGGAAATCGGCGGCACGCAGGCGGCGGTCGCGCGCGGTTTGAAGGAAGTCGAGATGATGCTCGCCGAAGTGAACCGGGCGGCGCGCGAAGAAGTCTCGATCAGTGAACTCGTGCTCGGCGTCAAGTGCGGTGGCTCCGACGGCTTTTCGGGGCTTTCGGCGAATCCGAGTCTGGGACGCGCGGCGGATACGTTGGTGCGCTCCGGCGGGACGGTCGTCATCACCGAGATTCCCGAATTTTGCGGCGCGGAGCACCTCTTAGCGAACCGCGCGAAAGACGCGGCGACGGGGCGCGCGGTGTATCGCGTGGTTGATTGGTACAAAGAATACGCCTCGAAGTTCGGAACGGTGCTTGGAGAGAATCCGAGTCCGGGCAACGTCGCTGGCGGCCTCTTGAACATCACGATAAAATCTCTCGGCGCGATGGCGAAGGCCGGGACGACGCGCGTCGAAGGCGTCATCGAATACGCCGAGCCGCCACAAACTCGCGGCCTTCAAGTGATGCAGGGGCCGGGCTACGATCAGGAATCAACGCCGGGACTCGTCGCCGCTGGATGTACAGTCGTCGTCTTCACGACGGGGCGCGGCACAACCATCGGTAACGCCATCGCGCCGGTCGTTAAACTCGCGTCGAACACGCCGGTCTTCGAGCGCATGTCGCGCGACCTCGACCTTTCGGCGGGCGGCGTGATTGACGGCACGGAGTCAATTGATAAAGTCGGCGCGCGCGTCTTCGAGCACGTTCGGCGCGTCGCGTCGGGCGAAGTCTCGGCGAAGGCCGAGGAGCACAAGCACCGCGAGTTTCAAATCTGGGCAGAGCAATCAGTTTCGCTGTAACGCACTTCCATAACGCTAAATCGAAACACGCGAGAATGGCGCGCGAATAAATTAACAAGGATGAAGACATGAGGGAAAAGGGAAAGGGTAAGGGGGAAAGGGTAAGAGCGGCCGTTCCACAACTCGTCTCCCTATTTCCCTTTCACCGTTTCCCTTTTCTCTTCTTCTGATCCTGTCTATCCTTGTTAAGTCCCTTCGATTCGGTTTAGTGATCCACGCTTACACAATGCGCGACATTTCAACCGAGACTCACTCATCCTTATCAATGCAGGCGTTGGTTTTGTGTGACGTCGGTAGAATGGAATTGCGCGACGTGCCGCGTCCTCGAATGGGCGCGCGCGACGTGCTGGTGCGCGTCGCGGCGGTGGGGTTGTGCGGCACTGACATTCACATCTTCGCCGGGCACGCCAACTATCACACCGACGCGCGCGGTAAACGTATCCCGCTCACCCAACACCCGCAAATTCTCGGCCACGAAATCAGCGGCGTCGTCGAAGAAGTCGGCGCTAGTGTTACCGACTTACGCGTGGGCGACCGCGTGGTAATAGATCAGGGCTTGAATTGCGTGAGCGCGGGGCGCGAGGCTCTATGCGAATACTGCGCGACCGGCGATTCGCATCAGTGCGAGTTCTATCTGGAACACGGCATCACGGGTTTGCCCGGCGGCTTGGCGGATTACCTCGCCGTCCCGGCGGTCAATGCGATCCGCATTGATTCGGACGTTGACATCGCCGAAGCCGCGCTGACCGAGCCGCTCAGTTGCATCATTCATTCGTCGGACACCGTTGCGGCGCGCGGGGCGGGCGCTCGCTACAAGCTTAATGATGACGAGCGGGAGCGCCGCGTTCAGGCGACGCTTGTTTGCGGCGCGGGGCCGGCGGGGTTGCTCTTCGTGCAATACCTGCGCAATGTGCTCGGTTACGACGGCCTGCTTCTCGTTGCCGAGCCGAACGAGCGCAAGCGCGCGTTGGCCGCGAAGTTCGGCGCGGAGACGATTGACCCGCGCGATGTTGACCTGACTGAAGCCGTGATGGAGAAAACCGGCGGTCGGCGCGTCGAGTATTTGATCGAAGCTTCGGGGGCGGGGCAAGTCTTCGCGCTTATTCCCGGCTTGATTCGTAAACAGGCGACGGTGTTGCTCTACGGTCACGGGCACGCGGGCACAGATTTGAGCACGATCAATAACGTAAACTTTATGGAGCCGCTGCTGGTCTCGGCGGTCGGGGCGTCGGGCGGCTTCGAGGCCGACAACCGCCCGTCGGTCTACCGTCGGGCGCTTCGTTTCATCTCCGACAATCGAATTAAGGTCGCGCCGCTCATCACACACCGCTACACTGCGCTTGAACAAGTCCCCGGCGCTCTGGCGAGCGAGCACAGTCAGGCAGATTACGTAAAGGGCGTCGTGATACTTTGAAATGGCAGAAGCTCGACCGAGAGGGATGCGTAGTATGCGCGGCAAGGCTTTGCTCGACAATTAGCATAGCAGCCCAATGTCTTGAGGAGGCACATGCTCTTGACCCAACATCCTGCGGGTATTTTTAACTGTTGGGCAAAACCGCGCGGCAAAACAACGCCCTTGCCGACGCGCGGGCTTCTGCCATTTGTACCTGACCACTGAACACTGTTCACTTAAGGAGCGAAGCATGCGACTGTTCACATTCACCAGCAGGGCGAATCAATCAGAAGAGTGTGCGCGAAGCGTCGGCATTCTTCTAGACGACGGCGAGCGGCTTCTCGATGTGTGCGCTGCGATAGATGCTGGAGAGTCTAAACCTCCTGACCCGACGGCGTGGTTTGATCTTGACGGAAAGTGGTGGCCGCAGGCGCTCGCGCTGTACGAAAGTCTCGGTCGTGACGGCACGAAGCTCAAGCGCGCTGAGGAGCGCGGGTTGATCGTGGCGCTGCGTGACGTGCGGTTGCTCGCGCCGGTGCCGCGCCCCGGCAAGTTAATTTGCATCGGCCTCAACTACCGCGATCACGCCGCCGAAAGCAACATGCCAATTCCGGAAAGTCCGGTCGTCTTCTCGAAGTTCACGACCGCCGTTGTCGGCCCG
>JBPCPQ010000067.1:0-9081 GCA_050999015.1 Pyrinomonadaceae bacterium
AGATTACGCTTACGCGCGAGGAAGTTTTCTACTGCCATCGCGGTCGCCATCCCGTTCTGATGAAGAGCAAAATCGGCGTGAAGCGTGACGGCTCGATCACCGCGCTCGACTTTCAATCATTTCTCGACGGTGGCGCTTACGGAAGTTACGGCGTGGCCTCGACGTTTTACACCGGCGCGCTGCAAACCGTCACCTACAACGTGCCGCGCTACAAGTTTCGCGGACTGCGCGCTTTTACGAATAAACCGCCGTGCGGCCCGAAGCGCGGGCACGGCACACCGCAGCCGCGTTTCGCGCTCGAAATCCAACTCGACAAAATCGCCAACGAACTCAATCTCGACCCGGCGGAGATGCGCCTCAAGCATCTCGTCCCCGCGCACTCGCTGACCGCGAACTATCTGCGCGTCGGCACGATGGGTTTAGGCAAGTGCATCGAGAAAATTGTCGAAGGCTCTGACTGGAAGAACAAGTACAAAAAACTCCCTTACGGCAAAGGCATCGGCCTCGCATGTAGCAGTTACATCTGTGGCGCAGGACTTCCGATCTACTGGAACAACATGCCGCATTCGGGCGTGCAACTCGGCCTCGACCGGCAGGGCGGCGTCCGGGTGCAGTGCGGCTCGATTGACATCGGGCAGGGATCGGATTCCGTTCTCGCTTACATTGTCGCAGAAGTGCTCGGCATTGATCCGTTCGACATTCGCGTGCTGACCGCCGACACCGATCTAACGCCGGTTGACTTGGGGAGTTATTCGAGCCGCGTCACGCTGATGACCGGCAACGCGGCGCTGCAAGCTGCCGAACGCGCGCGCGAGTTGCTTTCAACGGCCGTCGCCGAGAAGTTGAAAGCGCCGATTGAGAATCTCGCGTTTGCGGATCGTCGCGTGTTCGATGTCGAGAATCCGGAAGTCGGCGTGACGTTCGCGGAAGCGGTCGTGCTCGCGGAGACGAAGTTCGGCACCATTGGCACCATCGGCTCGTACACCCCGCCCGCCTCGCCCGGCAAATTCAAAGGCGCGGGCGTCGGCCCCTCACCCGCCTACAGCTACTCGGCGGCCATCGCCGAAACAGACGTTGATCCGGAGACCGGCATCGTCACCGTCGAGCGCATCTGGATCGGCCACGACATCGGACAATCAATCAACCCGATGCTCGTTATGGGACAAGTCGAAGGCGGCGTCTACATGGGGTTGGGCGAAGCGCTGATGGAAGAGATGGTCTACCGCGCGAACCGCAACGTCGTCCACAAGTTCCCCTCGATGCTCGAATACAAGAGTCCGACGACGCTTGAGATGTGCGACGTAAAAACGTATCTCATCGAAGACCCCGACCCGAACGGCCCGTTCGGCGCGAAGGAAGTCGGGCAGGGGCCGCTTCTCCCCGTGATGCCCGCAATTGCGAACGCCGTTTTCGATGCGGTCGGCGTCCGCGTTGACGAAGTGCCGATCACACCGGAGAAAGTCTTAATGGCGCTGCGCGACAAAGCGAAAAGCAGAGAAGCGCGCTTCGGCCCGAAGGGGGTTCCCAAAGTCGAATGGCCCGAACCACTCAAAGTGCAGACGCCCGCCGAAGGCGGCGACGGCCGCGAAATGCCGCGCGTGGCTATCCACTCGTAGGCGTTGGCAAAGATAAAGGTAAGGATCGCCGTTGAGATTTGAATGGGATGATGCCAAACCGCAGACTAACTTAGCGAAGCATGGCGTCAGCTTCGGAGAAGCTACGGAAGTCTTTTACGACCCGAACGGGCTGGAAGATTACGATGCAGAACATTGGGAGACGGAAAGCCGGTTCTTCATCATCGGCTTGTCGAGTCGGCGGCTACTGTATGTAATTTATGCCGAGCGGTTGGGCGACATGATCCGCATTATTTCAGCACGGAAGGCCGACCAAGCGGAGCAACAAATTTATGAGCGAACAAAAAACAGATAGACCGCTTGTCTTCTCGGTGATTGAAGACGATGGCGAGAACGTGACCATCGAAATCTCAGAGGAGGACTACCGGCGCGACTTGGAGGCCGGCATTGATGAAGACGCCACGCTCAAACCCGGACGCTACAAAATGAAGCGCGGCGGCTTCCTCGCGCGTCACCCCGAGATGAAGATTAAAGAACGAAAGCGTGCCTGATGCAGCCTGACGATGGTAAGGGTGGCGCGCGTCGCGGTGCATTCGTAGGACATCAAATGTGTGTAATGAGGAGCGCCGGTGAAATTCGAGTGGGACGACGCGAAGGCGCTCGCCAATCTGGAGAAACACAGGGTCAGCTTCGGTGAGGCGACGGAAGTCTTCTACGATCCGAAAGCCCTCGAAGGCAGCGATCAGGAACATTCCGGCGATGAGGGTCGGTTCGTCATCATTGGGTACTCAGTTAAACGGCTGCTGTTCGTCGTTTTCGCCCAGCGTCACGGCGACGTAATTCGCATCATTTCGGCGCGCCCGCCGACACCAACGGAGCGAAAGTTATATGAAGAAGGCGAAAGGTAAGAAGTCAACAACACAAGCAGATCTGGTGGTGCTTGAAGTCACGCAGAAGGATTACGAGGACGGCCTCAAGCGCGGCTGGACGGACGACGACATGCTCAAGCCCGGACGCTACAAAATGAAGCGCGGCGGCTTCCTCGCGCGTCACCCCGAGATGAAGATTAAAGAACGAAAGCGTGCCTGATGCAGCCTGACGGTGGTAAGGGTGGCGCGAGGCGGTGCGTGTCGCGGTGCATTCGTGACTTCTTGAAGGTAAAAGGTCTGTCGTGAAGCTACCGAACGTCGAACACGCAAGGGTCGAGATTGGCAAGCTCACCGACTACAGCCTGAACACCGCCCATGATGTGGGAAAGCACAAAGCTCGCGTCCTTCAAGCGGCGCTTGGCATTACAATTGATGATGCCGTCTGGTTGCGCGAGCAGATATTGCGAGGCATTCATCTTCATGAAGCGGTCGAGGGAGAAAGATCGCCGTTCGGACAGAAGTATGTTGTTGATATGGAGATTAGTCGGGACGACCTGTCCGCGACTGTTCGGACTTCATGGATCATCGAACACGGTACAGACTTTCCACGCCTGACGAGTTGTTACGTGAAATAGGAGGCGCACGAGCTATGCACGGAATAAAAGAAAACGACGTAGTGGCTTTGCTGGTTGATCTACCGGAACAAGGCTTGAAGCGTGGCGATGTGGGCACGGTTATCGAAGTATTCTCGGAGACCGCGCATCATCCGGCGGGATTTATTCTTGAGTTTGTTGACCAAAGGGGCGAAGTTTATCAGCAAGCCGACATCACCGAAGCCGCCCAAATCATGCGCCTTAATTTTCACCGCGAGGCGGCCTGAGAGATGAGAGCGAAGGCGCGAACTCTCGCCGAAGGCGGCGATGGGCGCGAGATGCCGCGCATTGCAGTACATTCTGTAAACGAGGGGAATAACTCAAGCGCTATGATGCGACTTCCGAAATTTATTTATCTCGTTCCGCAAACCATCCCGGACGCGGCGAAGATGATGGGCGACGCGGGGGCGACGGGGCAGTTCGTTGCGGGCGGCACAGACCTTTATCCAAACATGAAGCGGCGGCAGCAGACGCCGCAGACGGTCATTTCAGTTGCGCGCCTCAAAGAGCTTCATCAGATTACGGGCGACTGCAAGACGGGCCTGACGATTGGCGCGGGCGTGACGCTCACCGAAATCTGCGAGCACCCGACGATCAACCGTGATTACCCGGCGGTGGCGCGGGCGGCGCGGCTCATCTCGACGCCGACTTTGCGCAACATGGGGACGATTGGCGGCAACCTTCTGCTCGACACGCGCTGCAATTACTACGACCAGAATTACGAGTGGCGTAAAGGCATCAACTTCTGCCTGAAAAAGGACGGCGACGTGTGCTGGGTCGCGCCGGGAAGTTCCAAATGCTGGGCGGTGCAGTCGAGCGACCTCGTGCCGCTGATGGTGGCGATGGGCGCGCGGGTGCGGCTCGTCTCGACCGTTGGCGACCGGATGGTGACGGCGGAAGGTTTTTATAACAATGACGGCATCGCTTACCTGCACAAAAGGCCGGATGAGTTACTGACCGAGATTCATCTGCCGCCGGTGAATGGCTGGCGCGCGGTCTATAAAAAGCTGCGGCGGCGCGGCGCGTTCGACTTTCCGGTGCTGGGCGTCGGCGCGGCGCTCAACTTCGGGGCGGACGGCACGACGGTGCTCGACGCAAAAATAGTTTTGGGCGGCATCGCCCCGGCTCCGCTGCACGTCGCGGAAGCGGCGCAGGCACTCGTCGGCCACACGCTCAACGACGAAACAATCGCGGCGGCGGCGGCGGCCTGCTACATCAAAGCGCGCCCGCTCGACAATACCGATCACCTGATGAACTGGCGCAAACAGATGACCCGCCCCTTTGTTACGCGCGCACTTGAAGAACTGCGAAAGGAGTAGACAGTTTTCAGTTAACGCCCGGGGGCAGGCTGCTGAAAACTGAAAACTGAAAACTATGAACGCAGTTGCCGCCATTCTTCTCGCCGCCGGGCGCTCGCGGCGGATGGGCGCGTTCAAGCCGCTGCTGCCGTTCGGCGACAAGACGGTTATTGAGACCTGCGTTGAGAATCTTCGTGCGGGGGGTGTCGGAGAAATCGTTGTAGTTGTCGGTCATCGTGCGGATGAGGTGCGGGAGCGACTTCAGCATTTGGAGATCAAGTTTGCGCTCAACGACTTGGCGGAGAGTGAGATGGGCGTTTCAATCGCGCGCGGCGTCGAGAAGATTTCGGACAGAGCGGAGACGCTTCTCGTCGCGCTCGGCGACCAGCCGGCGATTCACCCCGGTGTGATTCGCCATTTGCTCGCCGAAAGGAAGCGCGCGGGAGCGCAGCTCGTTATACCGCAATGGCAGAATCGCGGCGGACATCCGGTGCTGATTGATTCGGAATATCGCAACGAGCTTTTGCGCCTTGATCGGGAGCGGGGCTTGCGCGCGCTGTTCGAGGCACACCAGGAGGAAGTGCGGCGCGTTTCCGTTGATTCGCCTTACGTCGTGCGTGACATGGATGTGTGGGAGGATTACCGCGCGCTGCACGAGGAAATGTTTGGCGTTGCGCCCGCCACCGCGCCGCGAGGCTAGAGATGTATACAGGGTCACAGCCCGCGCTTTTACGTCCAACTAATTTTTATCGACGACCATCTAATGAATCGCGGTTATCATGCTGCAAACACCCCGCGCGAAGATCGCAACACGCTTTTCATCAATCGAAACTTGAGATGGTCGGGGTGAGCAGGGCGTTACGCGCAGACGTAAGGAGATTAAAATGTTCACTAGGATTCGTCGGACTTTGGTGGCGCTGGCAATCGCGTCTACGCTCGCTTTCGCGGGTCTCGTGGTGCCGCCGAGTTCGTCGGCAATTGTCGAACAGCCGTTGACTTTTAACTTGCGGACGACTGACGGGGGCGCGATTTCTTCCGAGATGCTGCGCGGCGATGTCGTCGTGCTGGCCTTCGGCGCGTCGTGGCTGCCGCTGTCGCGCGCACAGGTTGAGGGCGTGCAGCAAGTTGCCGACGAATACCGCGACCGCAGCGTGAGGGTTTACTGGGTGAGCACAGATTCGGAATCGCCCAAGTCGAAGAACCATGCGACGGACGCGCAGTTGCGTGAATTTGCGAAAAAGAACGGTTTGAAAATTGCTGTCTTGCGTGACCCTGACGGCGCGCTTTTCAAACAAATAGTCGCTGACCGCCAACTGCCGGCGGTCGTCATCCTTGACCGACAAGGCAACATTTCTGGCGCGCCGGTCGGCGGTCTTGACCCGAACAGCAAACTCGTTGACAAACTCGCTCCGCGTTTAAGCGCGCTGCTGCAAAGCGGCAACTGACTTCGGAGGGGAAATCCGCAGTTTCCCGCCCACCCGAAAGAGGCCGCCTCAAAACCAGAGGCGGCCTTCTTTATTTTGAATGCAATACGAGTGTAGAAAATGACCGTTCTTCGCGGTTCAAAAAATTTAACCGCAGAGAACGCAAATACATCATCAAGAAAATTCACCGGCCAAGTTATAGACCAAACGCACCGGCAGCCCGACGACATTCCAGTAGTCGCCGTCTATCGCCTCGATAAAAAGCGCGGCACCTCCCTGCACCGCGTAAGCCCCGGCCTTGTCGAGCGGCTCGCCGGTCGCAACATATCCTTCGATCTCCCGCTCCGACATCACCGCAAAGCGCACCCGAGTTCGTTCGTAAGCGACGCGGCGACGCCTGTCTTCGGCGCGAACGAGAGCGACGCCCGTCAAGACTTCATGCCACTTTCCGCTCAGACGTCGTAACATCCGGCGCGCATCCTCTTCGTCGCGGGGCTTGCCGAGAATCACGTCGTCCGCCACAACTACGGTGTCGGCACCGAGCACCAAGCCGAACAATCTCGACGCGGTGATTGCTTCGGATTTTGCGAGCGCAAGGCGTTGGACGTAATCGGGTGCGGCTTCTCCCCGAAGAAGCGACTCGTCAACACCAGCCGGCTGGACTTCAAAAGGCCACCCAACGGTGCGCAAAATCTCGGCACGGCGCGGGCTGGCCGACGCCAGCACCAACGATTTCAGTTTACTTCCGTCGCCTGACTTGTATCCGTCCCCCACTTGTGACGCTCCCTCGTTTTCCATTACACTCCCCGAAGAATTTGCGATTTTCGATTTTCGATTGGTAGAAGTATCCATCGCTAATTTCTTTTCTAATCTAAATTCGCAAATCGAAAATCGCAAATCCGAACTATGGAACATTTGATCCGGTCATTGCCGACGTTGCTGCGCGCGGCGGGCGAGGCGGAAGAGGTGGCGGAGGCCGCCGCGATGGTCGCATGGCGTCGCGTCGCGGGCGAAGCGTTGCGCGGTTGCGCCGTGCCTTTTCGTCTCTACCGTAAGACGCTGATCATCGCGGTGCCGGACGCGACGTGGCAAAAACAGATGGAGGCGTTGAGCGGCCAATTGATTTTCCGCCTCAACTCGCTGCTCGGACAAGCGGCAGTAACTTACATTGAGTTCCGCCTTGATCCCAAGACCGTGCAGGCCGAACGCGCGCGCCTCGATGTCTCGGTTGTTGACCGGAAAGTGCAGGAACGACGCGCCCTCGAATGCGCCGCCGATCTGCGCGGGGCCGCCGCTTCGATCCGTGACGAAGACCTGCGCCGCCGCTTTCTGCTCGCCGCCGGAAGTTGCATCGATGCTCAACAACACAGGAAGTAACCAGTTTTCGGTTTTCAGTTTTCAGAGCACGGATAAAAGCGTCGGGTTCTGAAAACTGAAAACTGAAAACTGAAAACTGAATCATGCCTATCACCGAATCCGACATCGAAAAAATCGCCAAGCTCGCGCACCTCGAAATTACTGACGAGGAACGGCGCGCGCTCACGCCGCAGATCGCTTCCATCGTGGCCTACGTCGAACAACTCAATGAGTTGGATACGAGCCAAGTCGAGCCGGCGATTGGCGGGTTGACGCCCGAAGGCGAACGAACCGAAAGCCCGCGCGATGATGTAATACTTCCATCCCTCGGCCAGCAACTCGCGCTCGAAGAAGCGCCCGATTCTTCTCACGGCCATTTCCGCGTGCCGAAAGTTCTATAAAGGCAGAGGTCTGATACTGGCTGCTGGATGTCAGTTCTTGGCCTTAGTTCTAACATCTAACATCCAACGTCTTGTTTGAAATGATTCATTCCGAACATACAATCGAATATCTATCGTCTCGTCTTCTGCGCGGCGAGACGACGGCGGGCGCGGTCGTAGCGGCAGCGCTCGATGCGGCGGAAAAATTAAACGACACGCTCAACGCCTTCCTGCAAATTGACCGGGCGGGGGCAACAGCGCGCGCCGATGAGATAGCGGCGGAGACCGGCAACGGCGCGTCTCGCGGCCCGCTCGCCGGAATCCCCATTGTGCTGAAGGACAACATCTGCGTGCGTGGACTACAGGCTTCGTGCGGGTCGCGCATTCTCGGCAATTACCATCCGCCGTATGACGCGACCGTCACCGAGCGCCTGCGCGCCGCCGGAGCCGTCATCATCGGCAAGACTAACTGCGACGAGTTTGCGATGGGATCGTCGAACGAAAATTCGGCCTTCGGCCCGGTGCGCAATCCGTGGGACACGGCGCGCGTGCCCGGCGGCTCGTCGGGCGGTTCGGCGGCGGCGGTCGCGGCGCGCATCGTCCCCGTCGCGCTCGGCTCGGAAACGGGCGGCTCGGTGCGTCAACCGGCGGCGCTATGCGGCATCGTCGGCGTCAAACCCACTTACGGGCGCGTCTCGCGTTACGGCCTCGTCGCCTTCGGCTCGTCGCTCGATCAAGTGAGCGTCTTCGGCCTGACCGTGCGCGACGCCGCAATTGTTCTCGGCACCATCGCCGGGCGCGACGCACGCGACGCGACCACCGCAGATGTGCCGGTGCCGAATTATATTGCGGAGCTTCCCGCGAATGATTTGAAGGGCGCGCGCGTCGGCGTCCCCCGCGCATTGTTCGGTGAAGGCTTAGACGAAGAAGTGCGCGCGAGCGTCGAAGCCGCTGTCGAAGCGTATCGCGCGCTCGGCGCGGAGATTGTTGATGTCGAGTTACCGCACGCGAAATACTCGATTGCCGTTTACTACATCATCGCCACCGCCGAGGCTTCGTCAAACCTCGCGCGCTTCGACGGCGCGCGCTACGGCTTCCGCACCGAAGAAGCGCGCACGCTCTCGGAGATGTACCGCCGGACGCGCGACGAAGGATTCGGCGCAGAGGTCAAGCGCCGCATCATGCTCGGCACTTACGTGTTGTCGTCAGGCTACTACGATGCCTACTACCGCAAAGCGCAACAGGTACGCACGCTTATCAGGAATGATTTCCTCAAAGCCTTCGAGCGCTGCGATGCGATTCTGACACCGACGACGCCGACGCCCGCTTTCCTGCTCGGCGAGAAGACGGATGATCCGCTGGCGATGTACCTCAGCGACATTTACACCTGCACCGCGAACCTCGCCGGCATCCCCGGCATCGCCCTGCCCTGCGGTCTAACCACGTCGGGGCTGCCGATAGGATTCCAACTTCTCGGATCACATTGGAGTGAGGCCACTCTCTTCCGCCTCGCCCACGCCTACGAAG
>JBPCPQ010000278.1:0-14145 GCA_050999015.1 Pyrinomonadaceae bacterium
GAGTTGACGATCTCAATCGCCTTCAAATTCGACTCATCAAAGTGCAGGCGATAGGCGGTCATCAGCTTGACGTTATTTTCTCGGCGGCGCGGATCATCTTCTCGCACTCTTTCTCCGTCACCGCCAGCGGCTTCTCGCACAACACATGCACCCCGGCGCGCACCGCGCGAACGGCATATTCTTTGTACAGATGATTCGGGAGCGCGATATAAACCGCGTCCACCTCGCCGCTGTGCAAACACTCGTCGTAACGCTTGTAAGAGTAAGTATGCGCGATGCCGTATTTCTCGCCCAGTTCTTCGAGCTTTGTCTTGTCACCTGAGACGAGCGCTGTTAGTTCAGAGTTTTTTGACGCATGCGCGAACGCCGGCAACACCGCGACCTGCGCGATGTGCCCCAAGCCGACGACGGCGTAGCGAATCTTTTGTTTGGTCTTCTTCGATTCAACTCTTTTTTTCCCTGATGCCATGTTTTTCGTTTCCTCTCCTAAGGTATGAAAAATTTGTCGCCCGTCAGTTCTTGCGAAAATCATCAGGGCGCGGAAGTATCATCCTCAACTGAACTATCAATTTGGAGAACAACAATTCGTCGATCTGCGTCCCGAAGGGACGATAGAAATTAGCCAGTGGTGCAACCACCGGGAGCGGTTACATATTGTTGCTTCGCGTCCTGAAAGGACGCCGGAAGGCCAAGCCCACAGAGTCACTTTCCCGCGCCCCTGCAGGGCGGGGCTTCACAGCGCGGCGGGATCGAAGAGCAACGGAAAGAATTGTCCGCTCATCTTCTCGCCGCTCGGAATCATGGGGACGCCATTCAGCAGAGGCTCGTCGGAATTTGATCTGACGCCGTCGCGGAAGACGTTGATGACGGTAGCGCGGCGCGGACAATCGGTATTGTTGGCGTAGGAGCCGTGAATGGTGCGCGGGTGATGAAACGAGCACTCGCCCTTTTTCAATTCGATGGCGACCGGCTTGAACATTTCTTTCTGCTCTTCGGTCAATACCGTTTGAATGGCGTCCATGTCGCCGGCGAGTCCCGTCACGGGAAGGTCAGGCCAGCGGTGGCTGCCCGGCACGTAATGCACGCAGCCGTTCGCGCGCGTCGAGTCGTCGAGGCCGATCCAGCAGGTGAGATGGGCGAGCGGCTCGGTCCGCGTCCAGTAAGAATAATCCTGATGCCATGCGACCACTCCGCCGTGACGAGGCGGCTTACAAAACAATTGGTCGTGCCAGAAGCGCACCGCGCCGTTGAGCAACTGCGACGCCGCGACGGTGAACCGGGGATTCCACAGCAGATCATGGAACCCCGGCGCGATGCGCCACGCGCCGAGCGCGTGAAAGAGAATCCTCGCGGGGTCAATCGCTTCGTTGGAGTGATACTCGTAGAACAGGTGATTCTGCGGGTGAGCGGCGTCCATCAAGCCGCGCAATTCTTCGCGCAAAATTTCCACCTGTTCATCACTCAGCATCCTAATGCCGGCGAGGTAGCCGTGCTCATGAAAGAACGCGACCTGCTCGTCGCTCAGACGAAAGCGTGCCCACTCTTCAGCTCTTACCGGCAAGCGAAACAAATCACCGATTGGATGATGAACATTCGATAGGTCTTCACTCATAAGGAATCTCACCGTTGATGATTAACTCGAAATGCTAACTCCCTCTCTGTTCGGTCTTCACGACGCGCTTCGTGTCGAACCCTTGCGCGGCGGCTTTGTCAAGCAGTTCCTTGTAGAGCGATTCATCCATGCGCGGCGTGCGCGCGAGCACCCACAGGTATTCCCGGCTCGGATTCCCGACGACCACGTGGCTGTAGTCCGGCGCGAGTTCAAGCATCCAGTAGTCGCCCCACACGAACGGCAGGAATGACAGGAACGACGGCGCGAACCGCACTTCCAGTTTCGTGTTCGGCTCATTCTTACTTGCCACGCGCGCCAAGCCTTCGGCCTTCTTGGTACTGCCGTCTTTCTCACGGCACTCGTTGAGCACGCCGATCTTCCCGTCCGGGCGTGGCGTGTACGTCGCCGTTACATCGCCCGCACAGTTCTTTTGAAAGCTGTTCGGCAATCGCCCGATTTCGTACCACTTGCCCCCATATTTTTTAAGATCAACCGAGGGCACGATCCTGAGCGGCGGTTTATCTTCTTTCTTACTCGCTTTGACGAGCGTTGCCGCCGCGAGCGTCACCGCAACGGCAATCAGTATTCTGTTTCCGTTCTTCACGATTTCTCCTCGAAAGAGTTATCAGCCGTCTTACGCCTACACTTTTGCCCTTTGCCTTTTTACTTTTGCCTTGTTACATCCGCATGGGTTCATTCGGTGGCGGATCGCCCATTGGAGACGAAGGACTTCCCGGCTCGCGCACGGGCGCAGGCGGCGACGGTTGTTGATCCGGCGGCAGCGGAAGCGGCTCCGGCTGCGCCGGGTCTGAGGGTTGCGTCGGAGGCAAATCCGGCTGGTCGCTCGGTTGCGGCGGATCGGTGTTTGGATTACGTGTCATCAGCGAAACTCCTTTGGTGAATCGTGCGGCGCGGGCTTCACGCCGCGCGTGTATGACCTGAATGATTCATGGCAACTGCGCGGCACGCTTGTGCTACCATGAAATCAATAATTGTATTCGGTTCAACTCTATGATTGCGCATCCGCCGACTTCGCCGCAAGCGTCGTGAGACGGTTTAATGATTCTTGCGGGCGGCGGCTAACGCCTTTCGTTTTTGAGAATTAGAATTTCGTAGATTCCTCCGGAGGGTAAGCATGGCGATTAAGGCTGTTATTTTCGATATTGACGGAACGCTTGTTGATTCCGTTGACCTGCACGCAAAGGCGTGGCAGGAAACCTTCAAAAAATTCGGCAAGGAGATTCCGTTCGCGGACGTGCGCCACCAGATCGGCAAGGGCGGCGATCAACTGCTGCCGGTTTTCTTCTCGAAAAAAGAGCTAGACGAATTCGGCGAGAAGCTGGAGGAGTATCGCGGCGAGTTATTCAAAAAAGAGTATCTACCGCGCGTCAAAGCATTTGCCAAAGTGCGCGAGTTGTTCGAGCGGATCAGAGTTAACGGAAAGAAAATCGCGCTCGCTTCGTCGGCCAAAGAGGACGAGCTTTCGACCTACAAAAAGCTCGCGCGCATTGACGATCTACTCGAAGGCGAAACTTCGGCGGACGACGTGGAGAAATCAAAGCCGCACCCGGACATCTTTGAAGCTGCGCTCGAAGAGTTGGGCAACGTTGATGCGAGCGAGGCCATCGTCGTCGGCGACACGCCTTACGACGCCGAAGCCGCCGGTAAAATCAAACTCAAAACCATCGGTTTGCTTTGCGGCGGCTGGAGCGAAGAAGAATTGCGCGAGGCCGGTTGCATCGCCGTCTACCGCGACGCCGCCGACCTTTTAGCGCGCTACGAAGAATCGCCGCTCGCCGCGCAGGCGGCGGTTAATAACGCGTAGATGATTCAGACGTGCGTGGATTCATTAACTTAAGGAGAACAATTAAGTGAAAAGTGAAAAGTCAGAAACCGCGACGCCGAGCGCCGACGAGTTGGGCGAGCAATCCGCTTATCAGGGGCCGACCGAAATGCAGCAACAAATCCTGCGGGGCGACGAAACGAAAGGCGACCCGAACGCGCGCGACACGGCGGGCGCGACTGACCCGAACGATACGACTCAGGAGCGCGAAGACCGCGACACGACGCGCGGGAACGGTTAGTCGTGGCGCGAGCGAATCCATCACGAAGCATAGCTTATCGCCGAAGCCCGGCGCGCTTCTTACTCGCGGTTTACGACAAGGAGTTGGTGATGTCGCCCCGGCGACGCCCGGAAAGAATGAAGATGCTGATTGCTGAAAGCTGACCGCTGACAGCTATCTTCTGAGGAGGAACGAAACATGGCTCAGTGTGAAGTATGCGGCAATGATTACTGGTAATCAACACCCAAAAACGGTCAACGTCAGGGTTGTAATAAACGCAGTTGACCAAGCCGATGCCTTTGATCACCGCATGTTCGGTGCCCGAATACTGGCGGCGCACGCCTTCGATGGCGAACGAGTGAGATTTATCTAAAACTGTGTCGTCGAAGATAATCGCACCGCGCGGAGAATACACAATCGTGTCTTTAACTTTCTCCCAGAGCAGTCGCGGGGAGAGTTTTTCGGTTTTCAAATAGCGATAAATGCTGTTGTGGTCTAAGTTTTCAAAATGCTCGGCAAGATTCGTGCAGGTGTAATTGATTTGGCTGGAAAGCAAGTATTGGCATTAAAGTTGGCGTGTTGTTTTCACGCCAGAAGTTTAGTTTGATTCAGACATTTGAGAAAGTCCTAATTCAGATAAATAACAAGGGGCTGCCTTTGAAGCAGCCCCTTTTGATCGGAATACACCCGGGAAGACTCGAACTTCCGACCTTTTGATTCGTAGTCAAACGCTCTATCCAACTGAGCTACGGGTGCATACTGGTTGTGAAAGCGGAAAACGAATATACGGGCGGCTTCCGGTGAGTGTCAAGCGAGCGAATGGCGCTGATAAGAAGACCCAGCACACTGTACGCGCGGCGCTTAGCGCGGGTAGGCGAAGTAGCCGGGGCGCGTGCGGGCGATCAGTTCCGCGCGCCTGACTTCGATGCTGATTGCGCGCCAACTGCCGTCGCGCGTGCGCGTCCCCGACGACTGGTAAGCGATGCTGTAGAGCGTTCGCATCTCGGCGGCGACTTCGGCGTACATGCGTCCCAAATCCTCGAGACGGCGAATATCATGGAGACGTCCGCCGGTGCGGGCGGCGAGCATTTCCATTCGTGTGCGCGCCGAGGCGTAAATCGCGGCCTGCTGCGGCGTCAGTGCCGGGAAGCGTTTCGGGTCGCCGCCGGGTAGCACCAGCGGATAAATCGTCACGCCTTGCGCGTCCGCCCGGTCGAGCACCGCGCGCAAGGAGGGGCTTGTCTCCGGCTTGACCGCCGCGATTGCTTCGGCGTCGGTCGCGGCGTTAGAAGACGATGCCCCGTCCGCTCGGCGCATCTCCGTGTCAACGCCGTCGCTCAACACGACGACTGCTTTGCGACGCTTACCTTCTTTGGCGAGTTGGTCGAGCGAGTATCTCAAAGCTCTGAAGACGTCCGTTTGGCCCCGTCCTTCGGCCAACTCAGCAATCGCGAAGGCGATCTTCCGGCGGTCGGTCGTGAACGCTTGGAGCGTCTTGACCTTGTCGTTGAAGGAAACGACGGCAATGCGGTCGTCGGGCGCGAGCGCGTCTATGAATCTGAGCGCCGACTGTTTCAGCGTCGTCCGAAAACTGAGCGTCGAGCCGGACATGTCGAGCAGCAGGACGAGACTGAAAGGCGCGGTCGTCGGCTCGAAGCTGACGATGCTTTGCGGCACTCCGTCTTCGTAAATCTTGAAGTCGTTGGACGAGAGGTCAGTGACGGCTTGCCCCCGGCGGTCGGCGACGCCGACGTTGAGTTGAACCAGATTGGAGCGGATGATCTCGACGGGTTCATCCGCTTCCTGCGCCCGCGCCGTTGTCGCGCATAGGCACAAAAACAGCGCGAAGAGAAGGCGAAGTTTTTTATCGAAACGACGATGCACTGGTAATTGACGATGCCTCACGTGTGTGGTGTGTCCGCTCGAACTTTAAGTATGCAGGCGCGCGCGGCAGATTTGCAACCCGCCTACAGGAGCGTCCAGAGGCTGTTTAAGCCGGGCTGATTTGGTGCGGCGGGCAAGCGGGGAGTTGCTTAGCGTGGAGAAGCGTCGTTGGCAAAGAAGCGCCGGGCGGACGAAGTCTTCGGCTCGACTCGTGTCCGCCCGGCGCGTTTGATTCAGCGCGTTTGGGACACAAGGCTTCATGAACTGAAGCCTTGTGTGCAGCGGCATGTAACTCGACACTTAGTGGAAAAAAACATCCACCACAGACGCTTACCTTTCGCCGGCGGCTTTGGCGCGGGCGCGCTGTCGGCGCGGCGCGGGCGCAGAATCGGCGGCCTCATCAATCGAAGAATTGGGCGACGAGGAAGCGAGTGAGAGCGCGGGCGTTTTCACGACGCGGGCGCGGCGTGCGGTGGCGCGTTCGGCCTCGACGGCGACGGCGCGCTTCGCTTTCTCAATGCGCTTGCGCGGCACGAGTTGAAAGCGCAGTTCCATCTCCTGCGCAACTTTATAAATGCTTTTCGCTTTCGCACCGCGCTCGGCTCGGCGTAAAACTTCTTCGGTACTGATCAATTCAGCGCGATCTTCTTTATCAATCCAGATGTATGTGGCTTCGGCCATCTCTTTCTTAACCTCCAAACGAATTAGGGCGCGCATCTCAGTTGGCGTCGCGACCCGCGCGTCGCTAAGGACAGGAAGCTGGCGCGACGTGACAGGCTTTGGTGCAGAACTTACGCTCGACTGACGCCGCGCGGCGAAGTAGTCTCCGACGACTGCATCCACGCCTTCACGGTGGTCGTCATAGAAGAGTGCGAAATCATGGCAGCGCGTGCGGTAGAGACAGTTAACAGAGCACACCAGCGCGTCCTTAAAATGCCCGTAACGATTGCAATAAAGTTTCAGACGCATCGGAAAACCAGTTACGAGCGGAAGAGCACTGCAGGGTGGCACACAGTCTCGCCGGTGATAACTTCACGCTCTTGTTCGCTTCGGGAGCCAAAACGACTATAGCATGCTTTGTTTCGCGTGTGCAACACGTGTGCAGCGCATGAAACAAACGAGAAGCGCTCGGCCTTACGCTCGGACATGCCCGTAGATGCGCCGCATGTCCCGGCGTATAATGTTTTGCGGGCGGCTGCGGAAACAAGTGCATCGGCAAAGGCTTCGGCATGGGGGTGGGCGAAAAGAACTGTTGTTTTAGGTCTTTATTGCTTTTGCCCTGATACATAAATGCCGCTCAATTTCCGAGGCCGCCATGACGACCGGAATTTCCTCGAACGGCGTTCTCGCCTTCTGCTTTCTCCGAGCGGAGAAGATTCAACAGTGTACAGACCCAACTTTTGTAGCGAATGTGGAGAGCGCGTTGACCGTGCGCGCTGGCGTCTGTGGACGAGCACGCGGTTTTGTGCGAAGTGCGAGAAACGATTTCGTAAAGCCGGCCTCGCCATGCCGTTGATGGCAGGGGTACTTCTTTTGATCGTCGCTTACATTGCGGGTCGCGCTGGGCGAATTCATCCGCCGCCGGTCGTCATCGAACGCGCCGAAACGCGCCCCCCTCACACGTCAATTTCAACAGCATCACTGGGGATAACCGGGGCGGAAGGTGGGCGAAAAGAAAACTTGCCGGGGGCGCTCAGTGGGTCTTTGCCGAAGCCGGGTGAAACGGCTTCGATATGCGGGGCGAGGACGCAAAAAGGTAAACCCTGCTCTCGTCGCGTGCGCGGCACGGGGCGTTGCTGGCAACACAAAGGCAAATCCGCGATGCTGCCTTTGGAAAAGTTAGTTATTCAGGAATAGTGGAAAAGTCTTGCGGAAAAGTATTTCAGTCGGAAGATATTTCGGCAACGCTGCCGGTACAGCGTCTGACCAGTTCAGTTAATGGTGCTGATCGCGCCTAAATCAGTGATTGCCTGAAGCGGCTCGGGAATTCTCGGGTGGTGCCGGCTCGGGCGTGAAGAGGATTTGGGCGCGGCGTCTCTGGCGCTCTTCATCGGTCAGATGCCGGAGCGTGGAATGAAACTCCAGTACGATTTCTGTTAAAGCTTTACTGTTACTTTTTGTTTGATCTTCTTTGCGCGCGAGCATCGCCGCGACCACATCGCAACTCAGTTCGTTAGCGATTGACATAAGTGAAGAAACTCCTTAGCAAGGACTTTGGAAGCCTTGCAAACGCCGACTGTTTTGGAAACCAAAATACTAACCGCACGAAGTTAACGGGATGTTACAAAAATAGAAATTAGCGACCGCCGGAAGTTCGCTGGTGTGAGTAGTAGTATATACGGCATGGCGGTGACGGATGGCAAACCTGAACGCAAAGATAACCTTCAGAGAAGATTTCAGGCCGCGAGTTGACGGTTGTTTAGCCACTTCGAGTGATTTTCCGGTCGCCGTTGGCATCTCACAATTTTGCATGTAGAATTATGACCTCGCCGTTTAGGCGGTGCGTCACTTGTAAGGAGAAGGCGTCTTGATGCGCACACGTTCGATCAGGAATCGGTTATGGCTCTTCTGCACATCGTAGACGCCAGTGGTCGTCAGTGGCAGCACCCTCTGTCTGCGCAGTCTCTCTGCACAATCGGCCGCGCGCCCGACAATTCGGTGGTGATTAACGACCCGCGCGCTTCCCGCTATCACGCTCATATCAAATTTCAAGACGGCGCTTTTACCATCATTGACGGTAAGGTGGACGGCCAGCGCAGCGCCAACCACGTCTTCGTCGGCGGTGAGCAGCGCCACGAGTACCAATTAAAGAACGGTGACTGCATCACCATCGGCGCCAGCGAATTGTGTTTCGACCAACCCGACGAGGAGCCGCGCGCGCCCGCCGTCAGCTACGATGACAAACCACTCGGCGGCACGCAGATGCTCGTGTCTGCCAACGACATCATCCAGTCAGCGTTGTTGGCTAATTCTCCCGTCGCCGCGCCGCAGGCTCAGAAAGCGCCGAGCGAAGAGCTTGATGAGTTGCGGCGCAAAGCTAAAATCCTCGGTTTGCTCTACGAGATGACCCAGACGCTCGGCTCGGTTTTCAGCCTCGACGCGATCTTCGATAAAGCGACGGAGATTATTTTTCGTGCGACGCCGGCGGATCGCGTCGTCGCGTTGTTGGCCGACGATAGCCTAAAGGCGCGCGAGAGCGAAGATGACGATGGTCTGAGGATGGTGGCGATGCGCGTCCGCGACGAAAAGCGCGCGGTGCAGGCGAAGCAGCAGACCATCGGCCGCACGATCACGCGAAAGGTGATGCGCGAGCGCGCGGCGCTTCTCTCGCAGGACGCCACCGCCGACACCGAGTTCGCGGGCGTCCACTCAATCGTCTCGCAGGGCGTGCGCTCGACGATCTGCGCGCCGCTCTTAGCGGAGCCGAACGTGCATGGCGTCTTTTACGCTGACCGCCTCGACGCCTTCACCTCTTTCACGCGCGACGATCTTGAACTCGTCAGCGCGGTCGCCGCACAGACCGCCGTCGCCGTTGAAAACACCCGCGCCCATGAGCGGCTCGCGCGCGAAGAAGTCGCGCGCGCCAACTACGGGCGGTTCCTGCCGGAGTACGTCGTCCGCCAGATTTTGGAGAACCCCGAATCATTCCGGCTCGGCGGGGCGAACCAGACGATCACCGTGCTGTTCGCCGATATTCGCGGCTTCACGCGCCTCTCCGAGCAGGCGCAGCCGGAGAAGGTCGTGCAGTTACTCAACCGGTATTTCTCGGCAATGACAGACATCATCTTTGCGCACGGCGGGACGCTCGACAAGTACATCGGCGACGGACTGATGGCACTGTTCGGAGCGCCGGCCGCGACGCCGGAAGATGCATGTAACGCCGTCGCGGCGGCAGTGGCGATGCAGCGCCAGATGCTCTCTATCAACGAGGGCTTGCTAAAGGCCAACTTGAACGCCATCCGCATCGGCATCGGACTCCACACCGGTGTTGCGACCGTCGGCTATATCGGCTCTGAGCGCCGTTCGGAGTATACTGCGATTGGGGACACGGTGAACCTCGCGGCGCGACTCGAAGCGAGCGCTGAGCCGGGACAAATCCTTCTCAGTGAAGCGACGGCGCGCGCCGCCGCCGATAGCACTTACGCCTTCAGCCCGCGCCCTCCCATCAAGGTCAGAAATCGTGCACAGCCGGTGCCCATCTACGAGGCCGAGTGGCAACTTTCGGACGCGCGGTAACGATACTCACCGGGGGCGGCAGAAGTAGTAATGAATAAAGACGAAGAAGTGGGGCGAGTGGTTTTCGGTTTGCTAACTTTGGGCGCGACTCCTGTCGGATAAAGTTATGTCATCACATTCATTCATGCGGAAGACGCGCTCCTTTATGAGCTTCAACGGCCTGCGTGATCTGGTGTCCGATTCGATGTCAATTGACATGGGGTCGGCCAGCACGATTATCGCGGTACGCGGGCGCGGCATCGTCGTTGACGAGCCGTCGGTCGTCGCCGTCAACAAGATGACGGGAGAAGTCGTCGCTATCGGCAAAGAGGCGGACGAGATGCAGGGTCGCGAAGCCCGCGACATAACGCTGGTCGCCCCGCTGGTTGACGGCGTCGTCGCCGATTTCGAGCGGACGCAAATGATGCTCGACCACTTCGTGCGCGAGGCGCGGAGCGGCTTTTCACACTTCAGCCGCCGGGCCGTGATGAGCGTGCTGTCGGGCGTCACGCAGGTTGAGCAGCGCGCGCTTTTAACTGCCGCCGAGCACGCGCATATCGGGCGCGTTTACATGGTCGAGGAGGGTCTCGCGGCGGCCATCGGCGCGGGCGTCACGGTGGACGACAAACATGCTTCGGCGGTCGTGGACATCGGCGGCGGCACGACCAACGTCGCGGTCGTCGCGCGCGGCGCCATTGTTTACGCCCACGCCGAAAGGCTCGGCAGCTCTGACATTGACGCCGCGATTACCGACCGTCTGCGTCGTCATCACGGCTTGATTATCGGCCCCCCGACCGCCGCGCGATTGAAACTCGAACTCTGCTCGGCCACCGAGCCGGAGAACCCCGCGCGAAAAATGACCGTCAAAGGGCGCGACGTGCAGACCGGCAGCCCCGGCGCCATCGAAGTATCGGCGGGCGAGGTTTACGCCGTCACGCTGAACGTGGTGCGTAAGATCGCCGAAGAAGTGCGCACCGCGCTCGCCGAGCTTCAGCCCGAAGTCGCCGCCGACATCTACGACCGGGGCATTATCCTGACCGGCGGCGGTGCGCTGCTCGAAGGCATCGCCGAATACCTCCAGCGCGAGACACGCCTGACCGCGCGCCTCGCCGATGAGCCGCGCTACTCAATCGTCAACGGACTTTCGCAACTCTTCGACGAGCCTCTGCTGCTGCGCCGCGTCACCCGTAACGAACCGTCCCTGCTGCTGGAAGCAGAGCCGAACGCCTTCGAGGGCTAAAAAAGAGTGCTGAGTACTGGGTGCTGGGTGCTGAGTTTAAGAAGAGTCCACGATTACTCAGCACCCAGTACTCAGCACTTTTGAAGTTATGAAGTTCAGCGAATTTTACCGGAGACAGATACAGGTCGCGCGCGTCTACGGCATCCCGGTGAGAATTGATTACCGGTGGTTCGTCGTCTTCGCGCTCAGTGTGTGGCTGCTGGCCTCAAGCATTCAGCAGGGCTGGAGGTCGGCGGGGGTTGAAAGCGCGAGCGCTGTCACGGCATGGGCGGTCGGCGTCATCACGACCGCCTTCTTTTTTCTCTCCATCTTCGGGCACGAGTTGGCGCACGCGCTCGTCGGGCGCGCGGAAGGCATCGAGACCGAAGAAATCGTGTTGCATCCGTTCGGCGGATTGGCGCGTCTGCGCCGTGAGCCGGACACGCCGCGCGCCGAGTTTCGTATCGCCGTTGCCGGGCCGGCCGCCAGCTTTATCATTTCCCTGATGTGCTTTAGCGCCGCGATACTGGCTTCGACGGGCGGCTATACGATGGCGGCGACGATATTTCTGATCGTCGGCACATGTAATTTTCTACTTGCGATCTTCAATCTGCTGCCGGGCTATCCTCTCGACGGCGGCCGGGTGCTGCGGGCTTTCCTGTGGCACCGGAGCGGTCGCCTTGAGGAAGCCACCCGCTCCGCCGCGTTCGGCGGCCAACTCATCGCCGGGTCTCTCATTGTGACGGGAGTGTGCATGGCCTTCGTGTGGCGGGCGCCCCTGATGGGATTATGGTCAGTGCTGATCGGACTCTTCCTCTGGGACGCGGCGCGGGCAATTGTGCGCGGCGCAGATGCAGGCGCGGCGGGAGGGCAAACCGTTGGCGATGCGATGAGTGCGCCCGTCGCTATCGAGCCTGACACACTGGTGAGCCACTTCGTGGACACGGTTCTGCCTCTTCACCAGTATGCCGCGATGCCGGTGGCGCGCGCACAGCAATTACACGGCATTCTGACACTCGAAGATTTGAAGTCTCTGCCGCGCGACCGTTGGCCCCAGACGCGCGTCCGCGAAGTGATGCGTCCGGTCGGGCCGCTCCTGTTTGTTGAGCCTTCGACGCCGCTCGAGCGTGCGGAGAGGTTGATGAAGGAAAACGGCACCGGCGCTGTCGCCGTCGTCAACGGCGCCGGCGAGTTGGTCGGATTCCTTCATCGCGGGCGCTCGAAGCAGCGGGCGACAGGGTAGCGACGCGGCGGTAACTGAGGCGGCGGGCCATTCGTAGCATTGATTTTGTCGTATTCGTTACCGCATAATCGGCGCGGAAGCGTGCGTGCTTACCTCGCGGAATGCGGCTTTCGTACTTGCCGTCTAGTTCGCCAGACTGACTAAACTACGACCGTCCAAAGTCGCCGCCAGCGATTCGCGCAGGTAGGAGTAAGCAGGACTTCATAGTAGGAAGCGTGAGACGTGACAATGCAGGATGAGTCAATTGCTATCAACTGTTCAGCTTTCGTGACTCATCACCCGCTCAAAAAGGTGAATCGTGTATCTCCAACTGCCGTACAGCAGCTATCTCGAACGACTAGGCGAACCGCGAAATCTCGTGGACATCGCGCTGGTGTTCGTGATCGTGTATGCCGTATTGAAGCTTTTGCGGGGAACACGCGCCGTGCCGATGGCCGCCGGAATCGGGGCCGTTGCCCTGCTTTACTGGCTAGCCGTCTACCAAGAATTGGCGACGCTTGTTTTCATTCTGCGTAACGCACTGCTGTACGTCGGCGTTGCGATCATCGTTCTTTTCCAATCCGAAATCAGGCAGGCACTCATCTCGTTCGGAAACCGCTTCCGCTTACCGTTTATGATCCGCCATCGCGGGCAGTTCGGTGAGGGTGAATATGACGAGATCGTGCTTGCCGCGACAACTCTCGCCTCGACGAAGACCGGGGCGCTGATCGTCATCGAGCGCGCCGTCGGGTTGAGAAACGTGACTGACGGCGGTGTGCAACTCGACGCCGAACTCAGCTACGATCTTCTCGTCACAATCTTCAATCCGGCGACGCCCCTGCACGACGGCGCGGTAGTCATCCGCCGTCATCGCGTGGCCGCCGCCTCCTGCTTCCTGCCACTCACCCTGAACCCGCTCTTGTCCAAAGACCTCGGCACGCGCCACCGTGCCGCCATCGGCATCACGGAAGACTCCGACGCGGTCGCCGTCGTCGTCTCCGAAGAAACCGGACTGATTTCATTCGTGCAGAGCGGCCAGATTAAGCGAGGTTTGGACGCGACGAAATTGCGCGCGGCCATTCTGGCGGCACTCGGCCTTTCTGACTTGAAGCGTGAGCGGGAAAGTAAGCCTGCGATAGTTGATGTCGAAACGAAAGACACCGTAGCAACTCAGACGCAAGAAGCCAGCGGCTAAGACTTCGCGCGAAGTCGCAGGGCACCGGCTCAAATTTTGCATCTCTGATTTCCGGTATCCGATCCATGCCCTTCTACAAACGGGAACGAGAACGCACCGCGCGCCCAATTGCCCAAGATTGGCTGCACGCTCTGCTGTTTGAAGACTGGACGACGAAACTGCTCGCGCTGGGAGTCGCGCTCGGCTTATGGTACGGCGTGACGAGCCAGCGCGCGCCAGCTTCATACCGTCTGCGCGGCGTGCAACTCGATTTCTTGTTGCCGAGCGATATGGAGATTAGCAACGAGCCGCGCGACGAAGTGGAAGTGACGTTGCGCGGCGACCGGCAATCTCTCGAACAAATCGTCGTGCGTAACTTGGTCGCGCGCGTTGACATCAGCGACCTTAAGCCGGGCGAGCGCGTCGTGCGATTGTCGCGCGAGAAGGTGGCGATGGATTTGCCGTCCGACGTGCAGATTGAAAAAATCGAACCCGGAACCATCCCGGTGCGGTTGGAGCGGAGCGTCGAGCGTGTCCTTCCGGTCGAGGCACGGATGGAGGGTAGATTGCCGGAAGGGTATGTGATACGCGACGTCCGAATCACCCCGCCGACGGTGAAAGTACGCGGGCCGCAGAGCCACGTCGAGGCGCTCGCGAATGCGCCGACCGAATCCATCCTGCTCGAAGGCCAAACGGAGAGCATCACTTCGCCACAGACGGCGATTGATATTCTTGACCGCAGAGTTGTTCCCCTCG
>JBPCPQ010000015.1:0-6364 GCA_050999015.1 Pyrinomonadaceae bacterium
CTTTCGCCCTTCGACTTTCCACTTTCGACTTTGTTTCGGAGAGGTGCAAGAGTGGTTGAATTGGCAGCACTGGAAATGCTGTGTACGGGAAACCGTACCGTGGGTTCGAATCCCACCCTCTCCGCCAGAAGTGCAAGGGATGAGGGCGGAGGGGTGAGGGGTGAAAAGAAGAAAACGTCTCCATTTCATCCCTCATCCCTCCGCCCTCATCCTTTATGTTAAAGCCGTTCCTTCGCCCTCATCTCGACGTGTTGTTCGTGGGGTTCAATCCGCACCCGTATAGCTGGGAGCGAGGACGCTATTACGCGCACGGAAGTTTGTGGCGTGTGCTGCGGAAATCGGGGCTGGCTCCTGACATTCGTGACGACTCGCAGCTCTTTGATTACAACTTCGGCATCACTGACCTCGTGCCTGACCGTCCGACGCGCGAGGCGAAAGAGATTCCCGATGCCGAGTACCGGGAAGCCGCCGTGCGCTTTCGCCGCAGGCTTTCGCGTCTCAAGCCCCGCGTCGTGTGCTTCACGGGAAAAGATGTGTTCCGCCATTTCGCCGCATTGAAGCGGAGCGCGAATGTTGATTACGGATTGGCCGGACGCTTTCGTGAGTCGCTGCTGTTTGTCGCGCCGTTCCCGTCGCACAAGTGGGTGACTGATGCCGAAAAAGCGCGACACTACCGCGCGATTCAACGGTTGCTTGACGGGCGGTTGCCAACTCCAGCAGAAAGCATTAAAGTCATCAACTGAAGTTTTCATCCGCCATCTTTTGACAATTTATCAGACTTCGGGCTCCGCACAACGTTTGCCCTGTGAACCCCGCCAGGCCGGGAACGGAGCAACGGTATCAGCGGCGGCGTGTGTTGCGGGTTAGTCCGGAGTCTGGCCACTTTAGATGAGAGGTCAGAGGTTAGAGGTCAGAGGTCAGTGCAATTGCTAAACTGACATCTAACCTCCGGCCTCTGACCTCTTTCGCTTATGTCATACCAAGTTATCGCCCGTAAGTGGCGTCCGCAGACGTTCGATGAGGTAACGGGGCAGGAGCCGATCACGCGCACTTTGCGCGGCGCCATCGAGCACGAGCGCCTGCACCACGCTTATTTATTCTCCGGCGCGCGCGGCGTCGGGAAGACGACGACCGCCCGCCTCCTCGCCAAAGCCCTCAACTGCCATCGCGCCGACCGACCGACGCCGACGCCGTGCGCCATCACTGACCCGGAGGCGTGCCCTTCGTGCCGCGAGATCGCCGAAGGGCGCTCGATTGACGTGCTGGAGATTGACGCCGCGTCGAACACCGGCGTCGAGAACGTGCGCGAGACGATTGTCAATACCGTCGCCATCCGCCCGGCGCGCGACCGTTACAAGGTCTTCATCATTGACGAAGTCCACATGCTCTCCGGCGCGGCCTTCAACGCGTTGCTGAAGACGCTCGAAGAGCCGCCCTCCCGTGTCGTCTTCATCATGGCGACGACCGAATCGCACAAGCTCCCCGACACTATTCTGTCTCGCTGCCAGCAATTTGAATTTCGCACGATTCCCGCCGCGAAAATCGTCGAGCGCCTCCGCCTCATTGCCGGCGCGGAAAAGGTCAACGTCTCTGACGAGGCGCTCCGCGAGATAGCGCGCGCGGGCGAAGGCTCGATGCGCGACGCACAATCGGCCTTCGATCAGGTGATTAGTTTCAGCGGCGACTCCATCAGTGTCGAAGACGTTGAAACGGCGCTGGGATTAGCGAGCGCGGAGTTGCGCGCGCGGGTGATGAACGCCGTCGCCGGGGGCGCGCCAGCGGAGGCGCTGAAGGTCGTTGACAGCCTCGTGATGCGCGGCCACGACTTGCGCAACTTCTGCCGCGACATGCTTGCGCACGTGCGTGACTTGCTAATCGCCAAAGTGGCTGGAGAGGCGACGGGTTTGGCCGACGTAAGCGATACCGAACGACAGGAGATGCGGCGCGCGGCGGACGCTTTTTCCGAGTCCGATCTGGTGCGCTTCTTCCACAGTCTCACGGAAACGGAAAAGGCTCTGCGCGAAAGCGTGCATCCGCGTTATCAACTTGAAGTCGGCCTCGTGAAATTGATTGAGATGCGCCGGCTCGCGCCTGTCTCTCTTTTGATCGAGCGCATCGCCGCGCTTGAAGAAAGTTTGCGCACCGGCAAAGCGCCCGCAGTCGCCGGCGGCGGCGGGCCGGCACCACCGGCGGCAGTTGGCGGAGGCGGAAGAGATGCCGCGCGTCGCAGTAGTAATAGTAGTCAAACTGGTGGTAATAGCAGTACCACTGTTTCGTCGGCTCAGGACGCTTCAGCGAAGCCGGTGACTAATCACGCAACAATTCCGCCGGAAGATGTGCCGTTTCCCGTCAGCGACGCTACTCCGACTTCGGCGTTCGCGGCGAAGGCCGCTGCCCCTGTTGAAACAAAGACATACCCTTCTACGGCGACCGCACCGCAATCATCAACGCAGCCTTCGCCCGCACCCGGTCTTAAACTTGTGCCGTCATCGCCAGCGACGACAGGTGCTAAGGCTAAAGACCCATCATCTTTCACTCCTGTGGCAGCGCCGTCCTTCTTCGACGAGCCGATGAGGGAAGATCATGTTGGACAGCGCGTCCCGGCGAGCGCCGCTTTCGCCGATTCGCCGTCGTTTCCCGGTGATGTCGCCGCGCCGGCGCGCGGCGTTGAAGCGCTGGCGGGGAGTGATGTCGAGCGCATCAAGGTCGCGCTTGAAGACCGCCGCAAGCCTTTTCTGGTGGTCGCGTTGGAGGGTGCGCGCGAAGTCCGCCTCGAAGGCGACGAGTTATACGTCGAGTTTGCGCCGGAAGGAAAACACCTGCGCGACAGTCTGGCGAAGCCGGACAACATGAAGATTCTGCGCGAGGCTTGTCGCGCGAGTACGGGACGCGACTTAGAAGTGCAAATCGTTATCAAAGCCGCCGGAGAGGGTGCGGACGGGACTCACACAGAACAGGATGAAGCGCGGCTCGAAAAGCAGCGCCTGCGCGAGATAGCCGAACAAGACCCGACGGTGCAGATGATAATTAAAACATTTCGCGCCGAGATCGTAGACGTCACCCGGATTGAAGGCGAGACACAAGCGGCGGGGCATACACTTTCACCGGTCGCCCCGCGTTCGGACATTTGATTAAGGTGAACCACATGGCACCGATGCGCGTATAGCTTCACACGGAGGTGAGTAAAAAATCATGCGTGATCCCGGTTTGGCAGGCGTTCTCAGTTTTTTCATTCCCGGAGTCGGACAGCTCTACAACGGTCAGATTCTGGCGGGCATTCTGTGGCTGATTCTCACGCCCGGTTTCTGGATCGGGACGGGCGGCACGCTCGGCTGGATTTGCCACATCGTCGCGGCCGTAATGGCTTACAACTACGCGAAAGAGCATCGCGTCCGCATTTGATGTAGAAACGAATCGCAGACGCCGAAGACATTAACAAAACACAAAAAGCGAAGGAGAGTGAACATTACCTCTCCTTCGCCTTTCTCTCGCTGAGAAAAATTCAACCTCACCCGCCAACATTTCCCTTTAACTTTCCCCTTTTCCCTTTCCCCTCATGCTTCACGGTTTGGATTTGCTGGCTGGCGTCGGGAAGGCGCGCGGGATGTCGCCTTCGTCGAAGCTTGGAAGTTTTTCGGTCGCGTCCGGCGTTTGAAGCTTCGGCGGCGCGTTACTCTTGCCGCGTAGAACCGGAGGAATCCTCGGCGCGGGAATCTTAACGGTGGCGACGCTGTCGGTGCGCCTCAGGATCGCGCCGCCGCGACCCGCGACCCATGCGGCGGTGCCGCCGAGGTAAGCGACGCCGAAGAGCGACGAACTGGTAATCGTCGGCTGCATCTCCCACGTTTCGCCGCCGTCCTTCGTCTGAAGCACACGCCCCTGCTCGCCGGCGACGAGCGCTTCGTTCCCGCTCACCGCCGCGACCGAATAGAGACTCACTTCGATGCCGCTTTCCTGATCCTTCCACGTCTCGCCGCCGTCCTCGGTGCGCAAGATTATTCCCTTCTCGCCGACGATGAAGCCGCGCGTTGCATCCGCGAAGTCAATCGCGTTGAGCCACTCTTTGACGTTGGCCTCAACAAATTGCCACGTCTCGCCGCCGTCCTTGGTTCGTAGGATTGTGCCGCTCGACCCGACGGTGATTGCGCGCTTTTCGTCAACGCAGAAAACGTCTTCGAGCCACGTTAAAGTTTTTGACGGACGCAACCGCCACGTCTCGCCGCCGTCCTCGGTGCGCAGCACAACGCCGCGCGCGCCGACCGCGATACCGTGCGTCGCGTCGGAGAAGTGAACGCCGAACAAATCGTCCTTAATTTCTATCTCGACGCGCGCCCACGTCACGCCGCCGGTCGTCGAGCGCAGGATCGTACCGCGCTCGCCGACCGCCCAGCCGTGTGTCTCGTTGAAGAAATAAACTTGTGTGAGGCGCGCTTCAGTGCCGGAAGGCCGCACCGTCCAGCGCTTGCCGCCCGAACTCGTGTAGAGAATGCGTCCGCGCGCGCCAACCGCCCACCCGCGCTCGTCATCGAGGAAGAAAATATCGGAGAGATCGTCGCGCCCACCATCGGTCAGTCGCCGCCATTCGAGGCCGCCGTCGTCGGTGCGCAGGATGAGTCCGTCGCGCCCTGCCGCCCAGCCCGTATTCTCGTCGGCGAAGTGAAGCGCTGCGAGGCGCGGGCGCGTCCTGACGCTCACCGGGAACCACTGCGCGCCGCCGTTGCCGGTCGTCAAGACTTGACCGTCGTCGCCCGCCGCCCAGCCGTGATGCTCATCAAGAAAAAAGACGGAGAGCAAATCGCCGCGTAAGAATGTGTCAACGCGCGCCCACGTTTTCCCCGCATCTTCGGTTCGCAGCACGAGACCACCGTATCCGACCGCCGCCGCTATCAGCGACGTTCCGGCGAACGCCACACTTGTCAACGGCAACTCGGTCGCGGTCGGGTGAATTTTCCAGCACGCCCCGCCATCATCCGTCATGAGAAGCATGCCGCGCTCCCCGACCGCAACGCCCGTTCGCGCGTCGGCGAATGAAACCGCGAACAGATGCGCTCGCACCCCTGACAATTGTTGCGTCCACGTTCTGCCGCCGTCGCTCGTCGCAACGATTTGCCCATAAGTCCCGACCGCCCACCCGTGCTGTAAGTCGTCCCCGACGAACGTCACGCCGTAGAGATGATCGCGCACGTTCGTCGCCCGCAGCGTCCACCGCTCGCCGCCGTTCTCCGTCGTCAGCGCGACGCCGCGCGAGCCGACCGCGACGGCCCGCTTTTCGTCTTTGACATAGAGACCGTAGAGGTTGGTCAGCGCCGGAGACTTCTGCGACTCCCAACCGAACCCGCCGTCATCGGTGCGCAGGATCACGCCGTCTGCGCCGATTGCCCACCCATGCCGCTTGTCCGCCGCGAACCGCACCGCAGAAATCGCGTTCCCCTGCGGCAGCGGGTTCTGCCACACCCACCCGCGCCCCTGCGCCGCAGCAACAGACGCACACGCCATCACCAGCACTGTGCCGATGAGTGCGTAGAAGCGCGCGACGATTGAGGCGTTGAGGAACATGAGCAACGAACTCGGCGGGGAGCAGAGTGATGATAACCTTCGACGTAAGATTTATCTAAGAAACTAACTCGGCGTCAACTGCGCACATGCTTGGATGCTTCGCGCAATACGTCCTCGTCAACGCAGCCAAGTTCCGCGATGCGGCGCGCGGCACCGTCAACGGCTTCCTGTGCGGCGTGGCCGGCGTGGCCTTTGATCCACTCCCATTGAATTTTGTGCGCGGCAACTGCTTCGTCAAGTTGCGCCCACCATTCGTGATTCGATTTGCGGCGGAAGCGACCCATCATCGTCTCGACGACGTAGCGCGAATCCGTCCTGACGTGGACGCGACACGGCTCGGTAAGTTGTCGAAGTCCGAGCGCGGCGGCGGCGATTTCGGCTTGCTGATTCGTCGCTGTCCCCAAATAAATTCCGAACGCGCGCCACACATCCCGGTAGCCCAGCAGCGCCACCGCCGCCGCGCGCGTCTCCGCCTGACCGTTGCCGAGACTCGATCCGTCGCAGAAAATCGCGACCGATTTTAAGGGATGAGGGCGGAGGGCGGAGGGATGAACCGACTCCGCTTCCTTACCGTTCTTACTCATCCTTCATCCCTCCGCCCTCATCCCTTCGTTCACGCTGCTTCTTCGGTCGCACGTGAGACGTTGACGACGTGATCCACCGACTCTTCAAAAGTGTCGTCGTGCGAGATGACGAAGAGTTGTGCGAAGTGGCGCACTTGTCCGATTTGTTGCGCGAGGCGCTCGCGGCGCTCGGCGTCCATGTTGACCGTCGGCTCGTCGAAGAATGCCATGCGAATGTCGGAGAG
>JBPCPQ010000010.1:0-3168 GCA_050999015.1 Pyrinomonadaceae bacterium
TTCTGCCCGCAACGATTGAGGCGAGCGTCGGAATCATTTCTTCGGGGCGAAACTCGGCGAGATAGCCGAGCGTCCCGAAGTTGACTCCGAGCACCGGCACCTCCCGGTCGCCGAGCATCCGCGCGGCAGCGATCATCGTCCCGTCGCCGCCGAGCACGACCACGAGATCAACGCGCGCGACCAGTTCTTCAGGCTCCAGGATTTCTATTATGCAGCCGGTCTGCGCCTCGACCTCGTCGCGCTCGATGCGCGGCGTGCCGACCAATTTAATCCCACGCTCGTTTAGCCACGCGGCGAGTTGGCAAATCGTCCCGACCGCCTCCGGTTGGTGCGGTTTGACAATCACGCCGACGCAACGAATAGCGGATTCCATCTAATCTCGATTGCCGTTTTGATGCGGAGAGGTCGTCTGACTTCTGGCTCTCGCTCGCGCGAAAGGCGACATCACCACCACCTGACAGACGTACCGTTGAATTGGAATGCGTGCGATGACTTTGAAGAACAGACCGGATAATAGCTACGCCCGCGAGAGAGTGTCAACATTCTTCGGAAAGCGGGTGCAGCAGGAAGCCACTTTCCAAACGTCACACTCGTATAGTCCCGTGAGGGGCGAACGAAAATAGCCCGGCGATTTATCGCCGGGAATACTACGAAGAATAAATGAAGAATCCCGAAGGGACGACTGAGCTTTTCTTTTCAATCGTCCCTCCGGGACTCAATGTTCTTTTGTAATTGTTACCCAGCGATGAATCGCCGGGCTATTGTCAAACGTCCCTTTGGGACGACGCGAAACTGTCCCCGCTATCGAGTCATCATCCGCACTATTTACTCTCTCCGGCGCGGCTCGCTGTAAACCGCGTCAAAGGTGCGGGTCGTGTGTTCGGTGACACTTGCCGGGACGGGATCGGGCAACGATCTTATCTGCGCGCCGCCAATCTCGCCCGTGAAAGACGCTTTCTTCAAACGCGCCGTGCCCTTCGGCGCTCGCGGCGCACGCACCCCGCCGACGCCGAGCACGCGCGCCCACAGCCAGATGAAGAGCGCGAGCGAGCCGAAGAGCGTGGCCGCGCTGAACATCGCCAGCCAACCGAGAAGTTCGGGGGGCAATCCCGCCCGCGCCAGTTCGTGCAAGCCCACTAAGATGATGGCCAAGCCGCCGAGCACGGTGGCGAGAGTCGTTAAGCCAATCGCCCCGGCGACCCACGGCGAAACGGGCGGGCGCGCGTCCTGCACGGAGATGCCCGTCGGCGGATTCAAATTGCCGCCGCAACGCTTACAGTAATTCAATTCGTGCGTCGCTTCGGTGCCGCAAAACTGACAGAACATAAATCCCTTCTTTCTCATCCGGCTTATGCCGCTCCCGGCGATTCTTATTTATCGGTGTGATAGAAAAAGCTTGCGGCTCTACTGTCCGCCTGTGTCTCCCCTTACGACGCGCGGCGGGTGAAAGTTCGTGCCGGAAGCTTTCACCCTCTGATGATTGGCAGGCTCCGGCGTAGCTGATGTTGGCGATGCGTGAAATTTCCTGTCGCGGTGTGATTAGCGGACGCGCTCCATTCGTTGATGAGACGCACGAGTTTTGTGTCGTCGCCATCCGGGTCAATTAGTGTCAGCCACAGAGGTGTGGGCAGCCACCGCCACGCCGCGCCGTAAGCTTCCGTGTTGAGTTGCTCGACGCGGCGCTCCGTTCCCCACTGCAACGTGACGGGCGGCACGTCCTCCCAATTGTCATAGCACGCATGCTGAATGCACGGCGCGGGTTTCGCCCGACGATGCACAACGCACCCGACGCCCGGCTCGAACAGCGGGCACGAGTAAGTCTGAGAATAAGTATCGCCTGTCGCATGAAGCTTGTAACGCTCAACTGCCGCGCGCGCGCGCGCGTAAACGGCGCGGCGTTCTTCTTCTGTTAGGCGCGGCGTCCGCCGCAGCGTCTCGCGGATCGCGACGGCTTCGAGCCGCGTGATGTGGACGTTGACGAAGTGCGCGTCGGTGCAGCAGACGCCCGGCGTCGGGCACACCGCGCAATCGCGCGCGCGTGGTTCGTAGTTGATTTTGATGTGGCTTTGATACGCAACCTTCGCGCGCTGCAAACGCGCGAGCGCCGCCGCCTCAGGCAGTTTGCGCATTGTGAGAGACAGTCTGTTTCAATTCGTAGAGAGCGAGGAACTCGCGGTTTCCGTCTGCACCAAATATCGGTGATGCAATGATGCCGCACGCCTCGAGTCCCAAGTTCAGCGCCGCCCCGTTCACTTCTTCAACGACGCGCGCGTGCTGCGCCGGATCGCTGACGATGCCGCCCTTGCCCACTTCACCGCGCCCGACCTCGAACTGCGGTTTGATCAAGATGATGATGCGCCCGTTACTTTTCAGTAACGGAACGAGCGCCGGCAAAACTTTCGTCGCGGAGATGAACGACACATCCATCACAATCAGATCGAATTTTTCTGAAAAATTTCCTGCCATCAAGTAACGCGCGTTGACGCCCTCGCGCACCTCAACACGGTCATCGTTGCGCAACGCCCAGGCAATCTGATTATGCCCGACATCAACGGCGACGACGCGACGTGCGCCACTCTGCAAGAGACAATCCGTGAAGCCGCCGGTTGATGCGCCCACATCAAGACAGACGAAATCGCTCACGTCAACGTCAAATTCGAGCAGAGCCTTTTCCAACTTCAGTGCTCCGCGCCCGACATAGCGCGCCGCCGGGTCGTCCGCCCCGCGCACGCGGATCGCGGCGTCCGGCGGGAATGTTTCCGAAGATTTCGCAACGCGCTGCTCGTCAACCAACACCGCGCCCGCCATCACCAGCGCCTGCGCGCGCGTCCGCGTCGGGGCAAATCCCCGCTCCACCAAAAGCTTATCAATGCGCTCGTGCTTCATCGGATCGAAATCGGCTAACGAAAAGCTCTGGAATCTGTCTTTCGATGTAGTAATCTCATCGCTCAACACCTTCGACGGAGGATGATACGCTCATGAAACTAAAACTGACGCTGGCGCTGAAGCTACTACCGTGCCTTGCTCTTCCTGCTTTCGCTCAGGAAACCCAGTATCAAGGCTTGGATAGTAACCTAAATAATTTATACCGGGTCTCGGACGCGACAACAAGATCAATCAGTCCCGAAAATCTCACCGGCGAAAAGGGCAAAGGTGGGATGGCGAAAG
>JBPCPQ010000148.1:0-8385 GCA_050999015.1 Pyrinomonadaceae bacterium
TGGCGCTACTGGAGGGACGTTTGGCTGAGGTGCGCCGCCGAAATCCGCCAGACGCAATAGCAGGTTGTTGTGATTAGTGGCGTAGGCGAGCGCCTCGTCTTTATTGACCTCACCGCGACGAATCATTTTTTCAATCACGCCGTCGAACGACTGCATCCCGTCAAGCTCACCCTGATCCATGGCGTCCACAAGCGACCTCCCTTCCGATTCGCCGCGCTCCATGTATTCTCTCGTGCGTGACGTTGCTTTGAGAATCTCTATCGCGGCGATTCGTCCTCGGCTGTCGGCGCGCGGGAGCAGGCGCTGCGAGACGATAAAGCGGAAAGTCTGCGCGAGCCGCGTGCGAATCGCCTGCTCTTCGTTCTTGGGAAAGACGCCGATGATGCGGTCAACGGTTTTGGAAGCGTCAATCGTGTGCAGCGTCGAGAGGACGAGGTGGCCGGTCTCCGACGCTTCGAGCGCGACTTCGATAGTCTCGCGGTCGCGCATCTCGCCGACAAGAATCACCTTCGGCGCTTGTCTCAATGCGGCGCGCAACGCGCGGGCGAAATCCGGCGTGTCTGAATGAAGCTCGCGCTGGTGGATCGTGGAGTTTTTGTGAACGTGAAGAAATTCAATCGGGTCTTCGATGGTAATGATGTGATAGTGCTTTGTCTCGTTAATCAGATCAATAATCGCGGCCAGTGTCGAAGACTTGCCGCTGCCCGTCGGCCCGGTGACGAGTACCAAGCCGTTTTTGATGCCGACTATTTCCTTCAGTACTTCCGGCAAATTGAAATCGCTCCACTGCGGCGGACGCGGCGGTATGACGCGCATCACAATGGCGTGCGTCCCGCGCTGCATAAATACGTTCACGCGGAAACGCGAAATGCCCGGCGCGCTGAAGGACACGTCCGCCGAGCCATATTTTTCGAGGTTCTCTGCCGCCGTCTCGTTATTCCCGATCAGTAATTTGGCGATGGAGGCGGTGTGCGTCGGCAGAAGTTTTTCGAGGCCGGGGACTGGAACGCCCTGCAACTTACCGAGAAGTTCGATCTGCGGCGGGCGACCCGGCGAGAAAATCAAATCGCTCACTTTATCTGAGACCGAGACCATGCGTTGCAGCACGGCGACGAAATTTGGCGCACCTGCGCCCGGAGGCGCGGCGTTTGCGGGTACTGGTGGAGACAGCGGTGTACTCATGTCGAGATTATTCCTGATGATTTCCTACGGGTTTTGAATCAAAGGCGATGAGGAATCGGGGGTCAGCTTCTACCTTGAAGCGACAACTCTATATTAACGGGAAAGTCGCCGGACGTTAAGCGATCACGGCCTACGGTGAAGAGGCCCGCCGTGGAGCAGCAACACTTCCACAACCTTTGTAACCGAAATTGAATCCACAACGCAAACAACCGCGCCCGTCTTAGCGTACATCATAGAGAGTGCGAGACGGGGTGCTTCGCCGGTTGAGGAATTATGCCCGTCCAAATTTGCAGAGGGAGGCGCTTGATTGATGGCAACATATAGAGACCCGGTGCATGTATTTGCTCCGCTCGAAGTGGTTGAGCGCCTGCTGGAAATTCGCTCTGAAGCAGGCTATCCGGCGGCGGTTTTTCTTCGTTCGGCTGATGATTTAGCGAACTACTTCGATGCATACGGCTTCGACGTTTATTCTTTTTCGGAGTCTAAAGCCGAATTCCGTTACGGCAACTACCGAGCGCCGTGTGCGCCCGGCGGCGACCACGCCCACAATTCACTGACAGCGCACTGAAAAACAGAAGGCAGAAAGCGGAAAGCAGCCCGGAAGCAAAAGCTCCAGCATACTCAAGGCTGCAAAAGCGGAAGGCAGTTAAGATACTCCAACATCTTAACTGCTTTCCGCTTTCTGCCTTCTGCCTTCTGTTTTTCAGAGGACGTTGATGATGACGAAGGTCGCGTCGTCGTTCGATCCTACTCCGCCCGTCCACTCGAACAGATCACTGTAAATAAAATCAATCAATTCACGCGCGCTTTTGTCGCGCCCCCGGCGCACCGCGTCTTCCAGACGTTCGCGCCCGTATTCTTCGCCCTCCGGGCTGACGGCCTCCGTCACGCCGTCGGTGTAAAGCACCATCGTTTGGCCGGACTCGACCGGCAGGTAATACTCGTAGTAGCGAGTATCTTTGAACATTCCGAGCGGCAGGCCGCCGCGCTCAATGTAACGCACACGCCCTTCCTTATCCATTAATAACGGCGGGTTGTGGCCGGCATTGGCATAAGCGAGCGTTTTGTTGGTCGCGTCGAGCACGCCGTAAAAGGCCGTCACGAATTGATTGTTCTCGATTGACTCCCACAAAAGGTAATTAACCTTCGACATCGAAATATTCGGCGCGTACCCGATGTGAATTGCGGCGCGCAGGGAGGCGCGCAGGAAAGCCATCAAAAGCGCCGCCGGCACGCCCTTGCCGGACACGTCCGCAATTACCAGACCGAGGTGGTCTTCGTAAATGTTAACGAAATCGTAGTAATCACCCGACACTTCTTCGGTCGAAAAATTGTAGGCGCTGATGTCGAAGCCGGCGAGGTGCGGGTCGCGCGGCGGCAGCAGCGAGAGTTGTACCTGACGCGCGATTTCGAGTTGCGCGGCGAGCCGTTTCTTCTCGATCAACTGCTCGTGAAGCATCGCTTTCTCGACGATAATTGCGACCTGCGCGGAGAGCAGCATCAGCACCTGCCGGTCGTCTTCCGTGTAGGTGCTCAGTTGATCGCTTTCGAGGTCGAAGACGCCGATCACTTCGTCGTTCGAGACGATGGGGGCGACCATCTCGGAGCGCGTCTCTTTGCGCGCATTGATGTAACGCGGGTCGTTCCACACGTCCGGCGAGATGACCGCCTCGCCGGTCTGCGCGACGTACCCGATGATTCCCTCGCCGAGCTTCAGGCGCAGCTTCATTAACTCATCAATGTCGTAGCCGCGCACGGCTTCGGCGCGGAAGATTTTCTCCCCGGCGTTCGTTTCGTCCTCTGAACCGTGGGGATGAGGTGAGCGCTCCAGCACATAAATGCCCGCCGCGTCGTAAGGCAGCAACGAGCCGAGCGTGTCCATCACCATCACCAGCACTTCTTCGAGGTTGAGCGACCGGCTGATCTTTTTCGTGATGTCGAGCAGCAGACGCAGTTTATCCGTCACTGTCAACGGCGTCGTCGGCACGGTTGTGCTTGTCACATCTTCAGCCATGATGGAGATTATAAAGGATGGTAAGGCAGATGTCAGACGTTATACCGAAGTGTACGACACAAAAAGGTCGTTGACGGCTGGGAGCGCAGGCGGCTCACCTGCCATGAGCACCTCGGCGGCGCGAACAGTTTGACTCGCCTAACGGCTCGTTGGCAGGCGGGACGCCTGCGCTCCCTGCCTGAGCTAATATCTAACCTCTAACTTCCAGTGCGGCTTCAGCCAAGAGGGCAAGCTCGAGGCCTGCCGTCGGGCGGTGGCGGAAGAAATCATTAACGTCCGAGGAAAGCTCGACGCACGCCAGCGGCGGGCCTCCGCGCGTGGCGAACATTTCTTCATAACGCGCGGCGGCGCGGCGTCCGGCGGCGTCGGGGTCAAGCGCGGCGACGACGCGAAAGCGCCCCAGCGTTGCGAGCCACTCGGCCTTTAGCCCGCCCGCGCCGACCAACCCGACCGCCGCGAAGCCGTGCGCCGTGAGTGTCAGCGTGTCCGTGAAGCCTTCGACGAGATAGACAATTGTGCTGCTCGGCAGCGTTTCGAGTATGTCGGCGTTGTAAAGCGACGGCACGTTGCCCCGCATGTTGTGCCAGCGCGGCTCGACGCCGGCGGCGGTCGTGCGCGCCTGAAGATAAACCGGGCGCTTCTCGACGTAGAACGGAAACAATAGACGGTGCCGGTAAAACGTCAGGTGCTCGCGCGCGTTGAAGAGTCCGCTTTGCTGCAACTCGTCGAGCGCGAAGGAATCGAGCATCCGGCGCATCACGCGGCGGTACGCGCGGCGCGGGAAATAAACCACCCCGGCGCGCTTGACCGTCGTCGCGTCAATCCCGCGCCGCGCGAGATAGTTAAGTCCCTCCAACTGATCCTCGTCGCGGCAGGCGTTCAAGAATGCTTCACAGACCGCAGACTGTTGCTCAACCGTGAGCGATGCTATTGTCTCCGCATCGGGAGCGTCCGTGTCTGGCGCAGAATAAAGCGCGAGCGAACCTTCACCTCCTCCGCGCGTGTTGATACCAAGCCCACGCGCCATCTCATCCACCGCGCGGCTAAAAGATACGCCGTGCATCAACTCATGAAATCGAATCGCGTCACCGCCCTCGTCGCGCGAGAAGCAGTGAAAGAGTCCGCGCTGAAGGTCAATTGAAAGGCTGGGATTTCCTTTGCCGCTGTGTTCGTGTGTAGGAATGGGACAGAGACTCTGAAGCCGCGCGCCGGACTGCCGAACGTCGGCGCTCAGATAACGAAGGAAGAAGGATCGGTAGTCTATGCGGGTTTTGATTTCATCACACAACCGCTGAAGCCGCTTTCTGTTTTCATCGCTCTGATCCATCGTAAGCGACCCGTCGTGTGATGCCGAACACCGGGGCTAAGCGGCACGCGGACGATTGATGGTAAGAAGTCTGCTGTTTGAAAACATCAATCGCGTACCGCGATGGGATTGAGCCATTGCCGAAACTCTTCCGCTTTACGTGTGCTGCGCAAACGTCCTCACGAGTTGTCGGATGGCACCCAGGTGATAAGCAGTATGAACTATAATCGCCATCCCGTTCCCCACCTCCAAGTCGCCCCAAGCACCGACCGACTGAAGGTGTTCAGTAATGGTCGTGTATGCTCGGCGTAGTTGTTCTTTGAGGGTATCCCACTCCGCCGGGGTCACGGTCTGCACTAGCCAGCTTTGTTTCCAATCTACTTTGTTCGTATCCCCGCGCGTCATGTCATAGAGTACGACGACATAGAATCTAAGGTGTTCGCAGTGGGCGGCTATAGTGGGGCTTCCAAGTCTAACTGAGGTCGAGGCTGCTTCTGCCGTGACTTGCTCAAGTGTCTGGAACAAACCCGCTCCCTTGTCCAGATAGGCACTCCCGGTCTGCGGCGGCGGTCCTTCAAAAGACTCCTTGAGGAGTTGAAAAAAATTGTTAGTAAAATCTTCTTGAGCGATTGTTTTCATTTAAACCCCTAACGGAAATCCCAAGCGTCAGCAACCCAACGCGAACTACAATGAGGTACTGAAGCGCAAAGACATTCATCTAATCGCCGCCAACATACTGACTTTTTCCCGTGTTACCGTTGCGGCGCGCGAGGCGGGCGGCGTCTTCCTCCGGGTGGCGCTCACGGTAATCAGCCCACAGGCGCGAAACCTTCATGCGATACTCAACTAATTCACGGCTCACGTTGAAGTGGCGCGCAATCTCGATTGAAGTCTTCCCCGCCCGCACGAGGCGACGGAGCGCCCCGAACGGAACCAGCGATGCAGCGCCGATGGCATAAGCCGCTTCTTCATCTTCTTCATTATAGTCGCGCGCGACGGTCTTTCCGTCTTTGTTCTGCGCGACGATGGAGAGGCGATTCGCTTTATGGCCGAGGAAGACGTGGCAAACTTCTTCCATCAACGTCGCGTTGTTCCGCTGGCGTCCGTGCTTCGGATTGAGGATTACCAAACGCCATCCGTTCGGCAAAGGGCGCGAGCACGTTCCGCCCGACCACATATTCACGCCCGCGCCCAGAAGATGCTCGCGCGTTTCCTCCGACAGTCCCATGATCTGCTCGAAGTCCACGACCATCAGCTTCGCAAAATCAGCGAGCGCGAACGGGTCGAGCGGCTCGTCGCCGCGCCGCAGGCCAGCGAAGTCGCGCAGACCCATCGCACGCAACTCGTACTGACGGCCCTTGAATGTCGGCGGCAGAATCTTTTCGTCCACGACTCAATTATATCCCTTGCGGGAAATTTTCCACACCGCCGCTACACTTCCGCATCAGACGCATTATAAAATATTCGCATTGTAAGGAGAGGTGGGGTTGGCAAACGCTATGATTTGTATTGAACCGGGGCTTTACGTCGTCATCGAGGAAGCGGAGCACGAGCGCGCTCCGCAACCCTTCCCTCTAACGAATGGCTTTTCGCATTCTTACGCCTACCGCGTGCTCGGCGTCTATTCCGCGTCAGAGACGAGCGAAGCTTATTTCATTTTATCGAACGACCGTAATGAAATCTGGTTCATCTCCAACCGCCACTTAAGGACTTACAAGATTCTGCCTCACTCTTCGCAACTCACCATCGCGCTGCCAGTGCGCGAGACGCCGCTCCGCGAGATACGCTCGGCGTCGGGGCAAGACGTTGCCTGACCTTTACCCGACCAATAATAACGAAGTAGGCGCTCAACCCGCCCGGATCAAGCGCCTACTTTGTCTTCAAACTACGACTTTCTAGTCCTACTTCCGATTCCTGCGCCCGCGCGTCTCTTCGCCGGGATGGCTGAACTGTGTGTAGGCGACGCGGAAGAGTTCGGAGAGCGCCTTCGCGGTTTCGGGCGTCAGGTTGCGGTCGGCACGGAGGTGCGCCTCAACGATGTCGGGCATCGCTTCGTGCGGGAAGTAGACGACCGGCTTGGCTTCGTCGCCATCCAATTGGCGACCGCCCATGATGCGCTCCATCGGCATGTTGAGCCAGCCCGTAAGCCGCGCGATGTTGTCTGCATCGGGCTTACCCGTGCCGTTTTCAATGCGCGACAGCGTGGATGCTGAAACGCCGGTGGCGTCCGCCACGTCGCGCAGACTCATCCCTGCGTCCTCACGCTTGCGCCGGATCGCGCGTCCTAATTCAAACGTATTCACTAAAGTTTTCGCTGATTGTGCCATCTTTGGGCCTCCTTTGCGGCGCGTATCATTCCCGGAGGGAGCCGCGCCTTCCACCTCCTGAGCCAAAACATAGCACAGGAAAATCCCAGATGCAAGATATTGTTTTATGCTTGCAACAAAACAATTCCAGTGGTACACTGTTGCACAGATGAAACAGCCTGCTTTGCTAATAGGATGTAGGCATCAAGGAGAGAGCAGCGACGTGAGCGAATTTATCTGGGAAACATTCGACGGTTTGTTCAAGACGATGCATCGGCAGGGTCAGCGCGTCGAGGAATTAGAAACGCGGGTCGCCGATCTTGAGCGGCATTTGCAGGCGCGGATGCAGGAACGTGCGGTGCAGCAACAATCGAAATCAATCGAGCAAGTCGTAATGGAAATGCCCGCCGAGCGCGCGGCGTAACTACTAAGTTCCAAGATTTTTCGGAGGACGAAGACGATGTCAACAGCAGCAGCCACCGACAGAAAAGCGATTATGCGCGATAAGCGCGCACAGGGTATCGCCGCGATGGGTTTGGTCAACCGTGAGGGCGACCGCTTCCGCGTGACGACTCCGACCTTGCGCGGGCGTCGGGCTAGTTATGAGGTTTGGCGCGACGACGCCGGCAAAGTGCGCTGTACGTGCCTTGAGTTTGAGGAGCAATCCGCGCAGGACTCCGGCTATCGTTGTGAACATATCTTGGCCGTCAAACACTCGCTGCTGACGAAAACTTCTGAGGCTGTTACGAAACAGCCGCAGGTCACGCCGCCCGCAATTGTGCCCGGCGACGCAAACGTAACGGCTCAAGCCGTGCCCAACACACAACCGAAAGACGCATCCGAGAAGCGCACCGAAGGAGGCCGTGACGAGGAGACAGCCGCGTTAACCGCTGCTGCCGCCCCGAAGCGAACCGCCCCGCGCTTTGTACGGGAGCATCACGATTCGTCGGAGACAGACACCACTGAGGCCACGCCGGCTTCGGCGGACGAGTCTCCAGCGGCGGATCAGCTCGCGACACACACATACGAAGAGGAGCATCAGGAAATGAATAAGAGACAAGCAACCCTTAATGTCGAAGCGCCGGAGAACGACTTAGAGTTCATCACGGCGGAAGAGCACGAAGCGATGAAGGTTGCCGCGCCGCAGAGCGCGCCGGTCGTGCCGCTCGCGTTCACTAGCACCTTGCGCACTTTGCGCCAGCCGATTGAGCCGCGATTCGTCAAGACGCGCGAAGGCTGGACTGACCGACAGGGCAACAAGCACATGGTCGAATACGTCGAGTGGCACACGGTCGCCGACCTTCTCGACCGCGTCGCCCCGGCTTGGTCGCACTCGGTTCGCGGCATCGTCCAGATCGGCGACATGGTGGCCGTCACCGCCGCGATCACGATTGACGGCGTGACGCGCGAAGGCGTCGGCACCGGAACCGCCGACAACGAGACCGGCATCAAGAAAGCCGAGCACGACGCTTTGAAGCGCGCCGCGATCAAGTTCGGCATCGCCCGCGAGTTGTACCAGCGCGAGAGTGACGTGATCGAAAGCACGGGCGCGGGGCCGCAGGCCGGGGATTTCCCGC
>JBPCPQ010000085.1:0-5725 GCA_050999015.1 Pyrinomonadaceae bacterium
CGCCCGCCTCGCCGATGCCGCCGACGTATTCCGCCGGATACTTGCCGGCCTCGCGCCCTTCAACAATATCCTTCAGAGTCATGTCGGGCAGAACGATCACGTCGAAGAGCGCGCGTAAATTCCCGGCACGCGCGTCCCGGTCGCGCAAACTGGTGTACGGCACGTTGAAAGTATCGAAGACGAAGCGCGTCCAGCCTTCGTCCATCGAGTTCGTCCAACTCTTATAGAGGCCGAGGCGCACCGGGCGCGTGAGCGGATTGGCGATTGGCGATTTGTCGCCGGTCTTCGGACGCAAGCCGAGGTCGCGGCGCACTTCCCGTTCATCAGTAATCGGCGTTAATCGTCGCGCGCTCTCCGGCTCGCGGACGCCGAAGACTGGCAGAGCTTCGACGCCCATTTGCAACGGCAGCGTCCAGCCGGCCACGTCGTAAGGGCGCTCGGCCTCGCCGCCGGCGGTGCGGCGCTCCGGGTAAACCTGTCGCTCGAAGAGCGCCCGCACGTTCGCGCGGTAAGGCTGCGCGAGGAACACGAGGTAGCTGCCGCCGGGCGTCTCGTGAGCTTTCCGAACGTCCTCGCGCGGCGCGTGCGTCAGGTGCAACTCCTGATTCATTCGGTGTACCTCGACGCCCTGCGCGACGAGCGCGCCGATCATCTTCGCCACATTTTCATCCTTACCCTGACCGGCGGGGATGAGGTACGCGAGCGGAGCGTCCGGCGCGGGACGTGCGCTCACGGCATCGCGTCCGAGTTGATAAAAATTACGCAGGTATCTTTCGCGGTACTTCGCCGCCATCGAGAGCACCGAGCGGACGGCGATCAACTCCATATTCATGATGTCGCGCGGTCGCCACAGTCCGCCCGGCCACGGGTCGGGGAAGTTGGTCGCCGGTTGCAGCGCGCCCGCCGGCATTCCGCGCGTCATCGTTTTTTCAAGCTCCGCCCCTGTGACGTTAATCGGCGTCATCAGCTTCGCGCTCGCGGCTTCTGAAAGAATGCCGATTGAGTTGTGATAGTAAGGCGCGGTGCGGAAGCCGCCGTGCCACCATGTATCGTACATCGCGTTGGTGACGACGCCTCGCACGCCTGCGCTCTGCAAGTCAGCCGCGATCTTGTGGCCGATCAGTCCGACCTCGCGGAGCAAGAGCGGCGCAATCGCCGGGTTCGGCGGATCATAGAAAGGCGGTATAAAGAAGCGCGAGCCGGTCGCGCCCTGCTGATGCACGTCGAAGACGACCTGCGGAAACCATTCCTTCCAAAAAAGGCGCGTCAGAATTTGTGTCTCTTTCAAATTGAGCATGAACCAGTCGCGGTTGTTGTCGTGGCCGGCGTAGTGGTGATAAAGCTCGGGCGGTTCCGTTCCTTCGTGAGGGGTGTCGAGCGTGCGCCTGTACCAGTCGGCGACAATCGCGTTGCCGTCAGGGTTGGCCGACGGGATGAGGAGAAGAATCGTGTTCTTCAACATTTCAATTGCCTCGGCGTCACGCGCGGTCGCCAGTTCGTAAGCGAGTTGCATTGACATCTGCGAGCCGACCACTTCGGTCGAGTGGATCGAGCAGGAGACGACGACGATTGTTCGTCCTTCACGAATCAAGCGGTCACGTTCCGCGTCATTGCGCACGGTGCGCGGGTCGGCGAGGCGGCGCTGTATCTCTTTATATTTCCCTAAATCGCGTATATTCTCTGGCGCGCTGACGAGGGCAACAAGCAGCGGGCGTCCGAGCGTGGTTTCGCCGACGGTCTCAATTGTCACGCGCGAACTGGCGTCGTCGAGCAGTTTGAAATAATTCGTGATCTGCTTCCAATCGGCGAAGCGGCGGTCGTCGCCGGGCGTGAAGCCGAGCACAGCGCGCGGCGCAGGAATTTGATTTGTTGTTAAGGACGGCGGCGCGGCTGGACGCTTCTGCTGTGCCGACGCGCCGGGCGCGGAGAGGCCGCACAGAAACACGATGACAAGCGCGAGCGGAGCGAAGCTAAACGAATGAAAATGCATCCTGATAGTCTTCCGAATGAATTGATGGGAAACGAAATTAGCGGGGGAGTGCGTGCCGGAGACGAGTCTAGCACACTGTCTGCGCGCGGCGCGCGCGTCGTCGGGAGCCGTCCCCATTACTGGTGGTCTCTATTCGTTGCGGCGATGCTTTTGCTCGTCATCGGCCCGCCCGCGATCTTGATTTCGTACCTCGCCGGGCGTCGTCATTGGCTGTACCCGTCGGCGCTCTTCGGCGCGCGCAACTGGCTGCGCTGGAGCGGCGTGCGGGTGAGAGTACACGGGTGTGAGCACCTCGACCCGAAGCAGACTTACATCTTCATCTCGAACCACCGCTCGTTTCTCGACACCGCCGCGCTCTTCTACCACACCGGGCGGCGCATCGGATTACTGGCAAAGAAAGAATTGTTGAAAGTCCCGATCCTCGGCTACGGCATGGGCTACGTCAACATCATGGCGATTGACCGCTCGAACCGCGAGCGTGCGCTGACGACGGTGCGCGCTGCGACCGAACGCATCAAAAGCGGCGTCTCGTTCGGCGTCTTCGCGGAAGGCACACGCGCCCGCCCCGGCGAATTGCTGCCGTTCAAAAAGGGCGCGTTTTATATGGCGATTGAAGCGGGCGTACCCGTCGTCCCCGTCGCAATGAAGAACACAGACAAATTGATGGGCAAGGGAACCGGCGTCTCGCGCCCCGGCACAATGGAGATGGTGATATTGCCACCGGTCGAAACCGAAGGAATCTCAACCGACGAAGACGTGAAAAGACTGATCGGAAGGGTGAGAACGCAGATCGCTGAAGAATTGGAACGATAAAAACCAGATGTCAGATGCCGGATGATAGATGTTGATGAGAAATGAAAATCAACATCTATCATCCGGCATCTGCGTCTTACGGTTTCGCCGGTTTTGGCGTTGTCGCCGGTGGTGCGGCGGGCTTATTCTCCGGGTCTTCGATGCCGGGTTCGCCTTCTTCGAGGACGCGCACTTTACCTGTCAGCTTCTCAAAGTCGGTGTATTTGATACGCATGCGCAGGCGCACGGCACGGCCATTATCGAAGACCAGTTCATCGTCAGCATACGTGTAGGTCGGGAACCAGAAGCGACCGTCAACCTGTTCGCGGTAAGTCTCGAATGTCGGGAAACGCTCTTTGCCTTCGGGGACGCCTTTGCCGCGCGCCTTGACGATTTGCAAGTCTTTATCGTCAACCCAGATGCGCCCCTGAAAGAGTCTCTCCTTCGACTTCTTCGGGTCGGGCATCACCTGCGGAGAAACATCGAAGACGAACAAGTCCAGTTCGTCAATACGCTCTTTGCCGACATACGTATAGTTGTACTTATCTGTCTGCGAGGCTTCAAGCGCGAACGCATTCACCCCGCCGAGGTCTTCGAGGTCAGCCGGGGTGACTTCCAGCCCGCCCTGTGAAATCGTCGGCATCGGGAAAAAAAGAATTTTCTCAAAACGTCTTCCGCTGTCGTCCATCACGAAGCGCGAGACGCGGTTGTACTCTCCTGAAATCTGCCCGCCCATGCCGATGGTCTGAAGCACCGCTTCTCGCTTGAAGCCGTATTCGCTGAGCGCCCGCCGGAACAGCGTCTCTTTAGAGGTGAAGGCGCGGATGATCTTTTCAACGTCCATCGCTCCGGTCGAACCAGAAGGTTTAACGGTCGCAGCAGTCTGTTGTTGAGCCAGCGTCGTGAACGCAGGCGCAGACAATGCGAGCGCCAGCATCGTTAAAAGAGATTTGAGCGAAAGGGAATGTTTCATGTGTCTATCCAATAACCTTGAGAGATTTGCCGATTAACATACATTGTACTCGAAATTCAGGATGACCGCTTTTCGAGGCTTTCCTCAGATGCGTAAATCGTAACGTGTGTTGCCGTGATGACGGTTGCTCATGGGGCAAAATTCTTTCGCCTGATAACCGCCGCGGCTGTGGCCTTTCATAATCTCGCCAGTTCCGCAGCACACCGGCTGATCTGATTCGTGAGCTTTTCGGGCGAGCCGATGTCTGAATGGTATCATCAACGTAATGATCCAAGAGTGCAGCAGTTCTGCACATGCTGCGTAATTCACCGATGCCAGCAAGCAGCTTCTCCCTATCGTCGCCATCGCTTCCCTGCACAAAGCTGAGCGCTACCGAGCAGAAATGCAGTTGAGATTCACGACGTGGAACGAAGTGAACTGTGTTCAGATAGCGGTTTGAAGAGGACAAAAGTTTAGCGAGGAAGTAGCCGCAAGGAAAGGATTCGAGTTGTTCTCGTATCAACTCTATCACTGCATCAGCTTAAGTTGACAATACCTTCCAGCCATCAGCGGCACGTTGATTGCCAATTTTCAATATTGATTACCGGCTTGCATACTTCAATACGCTTCCTTAGGCAAACTCGCGCCTGTATCTTTCATTCTGCGCTTTCATCTCCGCCATGAACCGGATGAATTCGGGCGCTTGTCTGACGCGGTTTAAATAATGATCGCGCTCGAACAGGGGATAACATTGAAACCCCGTGGCGGCGGTCTCTCTTAACCACTTGACGGCTTCATCACTCTTGCCTGCCAGCGCATAGACGCAGGCGATGTCGTAAGTAAGATGATGATAGTCGAAGGCTTTGACCGACCGCTTGCTGAGGAGGAAAGGAATCTCCGCTTCCGCCGCGCGAAAATCTCCCCTCAAAGCTAAGAGGATGCTTTTCAGGCGATGCCCATCCAGGTTATCAGGCTCTTTCGCCAATGCCTGTTCGAGCAGCGTTTGAGCTTCGTCTGAACGTCCCTTCCCCATGAGATACCATGCATCAGGTTGACGGTTGAAGAATTTTTGTTGAGCGATGAGCCATTCATCATATCTGTTTGCATTCACGTATGAGGCGACGATTGCTCTTTTAGCGTTTTCGCCGGTCGGGTCAATGTCTAACGCGCGTTGCAATTCGCGGTCAGATAAGTCTTCCAGCCCGATATGCAAATAAAGAATTCCCAATTCGTAGTTACCAGCGTTTGGATTGAGTTGTTGCGCTAAGAGCAATTCACGCATCGCCGCCTCGATTTGCCATCCCTCATATGCGCTCCGCAAAATGTAATGACGCGCGACGTGGGTTTCGGCTAGTTGCGGATCGAGCGCCTGCGCCCGGTTGACCTCTTCCTTTGCGCGCTCTACCCATGCCGATTCGGTCGGCTCAATAAACTGCCCCGCCCATGCATAAGCATAGGCGAGTTGCGCGTGCGCCAACGCATAATTCGGGTCGGCTTCAATCGCTTTTTTGAAAAGGTTAATGGTCGCTTCCGCCTGCGGTTTAGCTTTGTCGCCAAAACCGCGCTGGTCGAAGCGATAAACGCCCTTCACATAAAATTCATAAGCGATGGAGTTCGACGTGTATCGCTTCATGAAGCGAGCTTGCTGCGACGGGTCGAGTTGCAGATGCAAACGAGAAGCAACCTGCTGCGCCACCGTATCTTGAATCGTAAAGATGTTGGTCATCCGCATATCGAAGTTATCAGTCCACAAAGATGCGCCGTCCGCAGTGCGTAACAGATTAACGCTCACGCGCAAACGTTCGTCGGCGCGCTGGACGCTTCCCTCAAGCACCGCGTCGGCGTCTAACTGCCGCGCGGCGGCGAGCGTGTCCGTGTCCTCGTTGAGATAACGGCGCACGGCGCTCGTCGGGCGCACAATCAACTTGCCCGTCTGACTGATTCGCCTGGTAACCGCCTCGGCAATCCCCAATCCCAGCTAATTTTTACGC
>JBPCPQ010000211.1:0-1928 GCA_050999015.1 Pyrinomonadaceae bacterium
TTTTCGAGGGCGAGTCCGGCGATCTGGCGTTCGCGCGCTAGATGCGTCGCAGCGCTCGCCCCCCATTCGCGGCGCGCGAGTTCCGAGATGTCGCGTTCGTCGCGCAGAAGGCTATTGACGACGAGCACGCGCACGGCCTCGACACGCTTTTCGATTCTCTCGTAGCGGCAAAACGTGCGCTGGTTGAAAGGGAAAGGTAGCGGTTCCGCTTGATTGAGTGGCGTTTGTTCTAAAAGTTCTTGAGTCATCCCACAAAAAATATAAGCGACGCCCGACGGATTCACAAGCGCCGCTGACGATGGTTCGTATTTTGGTTGGATTGGGGAACTGGCGTTCCCGCCCCGGCTTGCTCGATCTCCTGACGCGCTTCGGCGATAACTTTTATTCGTGCTTTCGAGATGAAAGCCGGCTTGCGTCCCTGCGAAGAATGCTCTGAGAGCAGAAGCATCCGGTGCCATGCCGACTCAAGGTCGTCGGCGAGACGCGAGATCTGCGTGATGTCATACGGCACGGCTACTTCCGTGCAACCAATACGGGCGAAGACCGCTAAGTAGCGCGCCGTCGCAAGGTCGGGGCAAGAGATGCGCCGCCGCCCGATTTTTAATTCGATGCCCAGCAGCGTGTGCAGAATCTCAATTGGCGCATTTCGTTTTGCCGCCGCAAGCTGATGAGAGCGCGTGCGAATTGTCAAAACGTGCTGCCGGTAAATTTGCGGCGGCCACGCTTCGCCGAGTGAGCTTTTGATTTCAGAAAGAATTGCCTCAACCGACGAAGGGCGATTCTTTGGCTCGACAGCCTCAACGCTCGATTCCTCTACCAGCGGCACCCCTTCTGCTAACTTCATTGTTTCAATCCACACTACGCTTGAAAAGTGCAGTGATTGACTTAACAAAGGAATAAAGTATGGATTTTTCCACTACACCGGCCAAAAAAAGTCGCCATTTATTTGAGTCGTCCGATTGTCGTGCTTTCGCCGGCGCGGAGCGTGTCTAAGACTTGGCCGGGAAAGATGCCGAGGTAGAGAACGCCCAAAACGGTCAGGATCAGCGCGGCACTCACACTCCCCGGAACGCTCGGCGCGCGCCACTCGGTCGTCCGCTCGCGGAAGAACATCGCGACGATCAATCCGAGGTAGTAATACACGGATATGACCGTGTTGATGACACCAATTACCACGAGCGCGACGAGCGCGTTTCTCCCCGTTTCGAGGCCGATGCTTACCGCCTCGCGGAAAACCACCACCTTGCCCATAAAGCCGGCAGTCAGCGGCACGCCCAGCAAACTCAGCAGGAACAGCGACAACGCGAAGGCCAGCGCGGGCGCGCGGAATCCGATGCCGTAGTAGTCTTCGATCTCGGTGCGACGGTCGCCGCTTCTGGCGATCATCGTCACGACGGCGAACGCGCCCAAGTTCATCACCGCGTAAGCAAGCAGGTAAAAGACGACCGCCGCGACAGCGTCGCGTTGCTGCCTCGTATCGCCGGTCGCGCCCGCCGCGACGAAGCCGACGAGCGCGTAGCCCGCGTGCGCGATGGACGAGTAAGCGAGCATCCGCTTCACGTTCTTCTGCACGAGCGCGACGACGTTACCGATAGTCATCGTGAGAATCGCGAGTATGATCATCGCGTCGAGCCACGCACTGTGAAGTTGCACGCTCGTACCCGTTCCTGAAGCGGCGACGGTGAACGGAAAGGCGATGAGCAAGACTCGCATGAACGCGGCAAATCCGGCGGCCTTCGGCCCGGCAGCCATGAACGCCGTGACCGGCGTCGGTGCTCCCTCATACACGTCCGGCGTCCAGACGTGAAACGGCGCGGTGGCGATTTTGAATCCGAAACCGATCAGAAGCATCGCTGCACCCGCGAACAACAGCGGCGGGTACGATCCCGTGTCAAGTTTAGTGGCAATCTCACCGATGTTAGTCGTAC
>JBPCPQ010000098.1:0-2602 GCA_050999015.1 Pyrinomonadaceae bacterium
TATCCTGTCGGGGGCTCTCGGCCAGAACCCGGATCGTTCGCGACCGTGTGCAGTTATACCTGTCCGCGCCCGCTCCGGGTTCTGACAGAGTGTCTCGTGTGGTTAGATTTAACGCATCTCGCTTCGCCGGGGCTGCATTCGACAAAGAACTGAACGACGCTTTCGACGGCGAACGGGCTTACACGCACGTCAAGCGTATGGTCGAGTTCGGCCCGCGACCGGCTGGCTCCGAGGCGCTGGCGAAGGCTCGTGAATACATTGTCAACGAGTTGAAGTTTTATGGCTTCAAAGTCACAGTTGACGAGTTTCGCGCCAAAACACCGAGAGGCGAAAAGCGTATGGCGAACGTGACGGCGGAGCTTCCGGGCGCGTCGCCGGATTCGATCATCCTCGCCAGCCATTACGACACGAAGTACTACAAAGAGTTCCGCTTTGTCGGGGCAAATGACGGCGGCTCATCGACGGGCGCGTTGCTTGAGTTGGCGCGCGTGCTCGCCAAACGTAAATCACACTTTTCTTATCGGTTCGTTTTCTTCGACGGCGAGGAAGCGTTCTGCCGCGACTGGGATCAATGCGGTAAGCCTGACGCGCCGGACAACACTTACGGCAGCCGCCGGTACGTTGCGCAACTCAAGAGTCGCGGTGAGCTAAAGACGATTCGCGCGATGATCCTGCTCGATATGATCGGGTACACAAAGCTGGAGTTGGGGCGCGACCCGGTGAGCACGAACTGGCTCGTGGATGTAATCTGGGAAACGGCGTGCGAGTTGGGACACGCGGCGCACTTCGTTGACCGCGAAGAGGGTGTCGGCGGTGACGACCATGAATCTTTTCTCCGCGCCGGCATCGAAGCGGTGGACATCATTCAACTCAATTCCTACCCGCACTGGCACACGCCCGAAGACACGCTCGACAAAATCTCTCCACGCAGTCTACAGGTTGTCGGAGACGTAGTGATGGCGAGTCTGCCGCGCATCGAACAACGCATAAAGGACGGGGAAAAGGGGAAGGGGTAAAGGGGAAAGGGAAGAGGCGAATCGCTCGCTCTTCTTCACTTACCGTTTGCCACTTTCCATCCTCCCACAATGCATTTGTCGTGTTTAGACGAAGCGCGGAACGGAAAAGATGCGGGTTGGGAAAATTACTGTGACTTATTTTGGCTTATAATGAAAATCAACGCACGACGATACGATGCGTGGCGGAATTGTTTCGATAAAAATTTTCTGGCGAACTGTTAGGAGGGACACAGAGATGAGTGCAAAGCGTCATGCGGAGACTGTAATGGTGCGCGGCGAGCATGCGCCGCGTGGCGAGGAGGGCGAGAAACTACTCGTCAACGGCGAGCGGATGGCGATGCGTCTATGGGAGCGTGAGGAGGCTGGCGCAAAGAAGCCGGAGCACGCCAATTCTTACGAATATGTGGCGTATGTGATTGAAGGCGCGTTGCGGGTGACGATTGAGGGGCGTTCGTTTGAAGTGCGGCGCGGCGACAGTTATTGCGTGCCGCCGGAGACGAAATACTCGTTGGAGGTTTTAGAAGAGGCGACGGTCGTTGAAGCCACTTCGCCGCCGGATCGCGGCGCTAACACCGTCGCCGAGTAGTGATGACAAGGAACGTCAAGCGAATTGCCGTCGTCCCCGGCGACGGCATCGGCCCGGAAGTAATCGCTGAAGCGGTCGGCGTGCTCGAACGTGTGCGCGAGATACACGGCGTCGAGTTGGAGTTACAGCATTTCGACTGGGGCGCGGACAAATACTTACGCGACGGAGTGACGCTGCCGGAAGAGGCGCTCGAAATTTTGACGCGCGACTTCGACGCGATTCTCGCCGGGGCTTTCGGCGATCCGCGCGTGCCGTCGAACAAACATGCCGAAGACATTCTGCTCGGAATGCGGCGCGGACTTGACCTCTACATCAACCTTCGCCCGGTGCGTCTGCTCGACAAGCGGCTCACGCCGTTGCGCGGGCGGAAAGTAGAGGACGTTGATTTCGTCGTTTTCCGTGAGAACACCGAGGGAGCGTATTGCGGCGCGGGCGGATTTTTGAAAAAGGGAACCGCCGACGAGATTGCGACGCAGGAAGAACTGAACACGCGGCGCGGCGTTGAGAGGATTATTGTCGCTGCGTTTGAATATGCACGAACTCACGGACGGCGGCGGGTGACGATGGCCGACAAGTCGAACGTCCAAAGATTCGGCGGCGATTTGTGGGGAAGAGTCTTCACGGAAGTCGCGGCGCGCTATCCGGAGATTGAGGCGAATCATCAATACGTTGACGCGACGGCGATGTTCATGGTGCTCGACCCGGCGCAGTACGACGTGATCGTGACGAACAATTTGTTCGGAGACATTTTGACCGACCTCGGCGCGGCTTTGCAGGGCGGCCTCGGACTGGCGGCATCGGGCAACATTCATCCGGGGCGCGTCTCTTTATTTGAGCCGGTACACGGGAGCGCGCCGCCGCTCGCGGGGAAGTCCGAAGCGAATCCGGCAGGCGCTATTCTGACCACGGCGATGATGCTAGAATACCTCGGACACGCGGCGGCGAGCGTCGCCATCGAGCGGGCGGTGCGCGATTCAATTGCACACCGCGAAACGACACG
>JBPCPQ010000028.1:0-12639 GCA_050999015.1 Pyrinomonadaceae bacterium
GAGAGATACCTACCGACAGCTTTAGGCGGGTGTCTAATCGGAAAGTGCGCCGGACGGCTCGTTCATCAACTGTTCGATCACTCGCGCTTACTTCTTCTCCGCGCGAGTGCCACCAAAGTGACACCCAGAATGAGCAAAGGTGATGCGATGAAGTATGTGCCGAGGTTCGTGAACCTTCGGAGGTTCAAGACGAACAACAACCCCGCCGCCAAGACGCACAACAGGCCGAGCATGCGCAACGTCGAAGGCTTCACCCCTTGCCGCCTTTCATCTCGCGGATGAGTTTGAGGAGCGAGCTAAGGAAGCCGACGCCGACAACGACCGACGCCACCGGCGTGAGTGCGGCAATAAATAAGTAGATCAGCAGCGTGAAAGGGTCAATGCATAATAGGAGCGTCATTTCTTAGTGCCTTTCTTGGCGGACTTCTTCTTGGAGCCGGCTTGCGCTTTCTTCAACGCCTTCGGGTCAACGGTTGATTCGGACTTCGGGCGCGACGTGCCCGCCTTTTTGCGTGCGTTGATGTTGTCCCACAAACCTTTCTTCGCGCTTTTTTTCGTCGCCACGTAAAGTTTCTCCTCTGTGCTTAATTCGGTTTAGTTCCATGCCTCTGACTCGCTCAACCGATGCACGTCGGATGCCCGCAATCACAAACCATTTCCTGTGCGTCGTCCGGCGTGTTGTTCGTCGTGTCGCCCACGCCTTCACAGTATGGGCTGCAATAATCGCCTTCCGTCGCCTGACAATTACACGTGCCGTGAGCGCAAATTTTCTCGTCGGGAGCGTTGATGGTCATTGCTTTTCGTTTCTCCGTATTCGACCTGTGGGTGAAGTCGTCCTGACTCTCAAGCCTTCCCGTTACGCCCTTCGCTGAGGTAGCGGAAAACTCCGGCGGTCATTGCTTGTTGCCTTCCCTCACTGAAAAGAGAACGGCGCATGCGGTCACTTTCTCACCGGCGCGACTCCAACTTCTCCAATCGCGTGTCGGCGCGTGACTGCTCGGTGCGGAGTTGGAAGACATCCTTGATGAGCAAGTCAAACTTGCGATCCACCGTATCAAATCGTTCACGCATCTCTTGGCGCAACTCGACGATCTCGGCGAGCGCCTGCTGCCATATCGGTTTCGTGTCGTACTGTTTCGCCTCTAACCTTTCGAGCCGCGCGTTGAAGTCTGAGCGCATCTCCGTGAGCATGGATAGCACACGTTCCTCAAACGAACGCTTGCCGTCCTGCTCTTGCGTGCTTTCTTCGCTCATCTGTTATCACCTTTCCCGGTTCCGCCCTTCGCTGAAGTAACGTTCAACGACGGCGGTGAGGTTCCGTTGCGCGTCAACCAGCGCGGAGATTTTATCCTCGCTTCTAACTTGGGCATCAACGAGCGCCGCCATTTTGCTTTCGAGGTTGTCTATCTCCGCATCGTGTGTCTCAAGCCGCTGAAGGCTGGCGTTCGCCAAGCGCGACACGACATCTTTCAACTCACCGATGTCGGCGACAAACTGCGCCTGTTGGCTGAGGATAAAATCCATCTGGCGCTGTCTTTCTTCGTCGGTCATTTCTTGTCGTCCTGCTTCTTCTTCGCCGGTGAGTCCTTCTTGCCAACTCCGGCGTTGACGATCAGGCCGAGATCGCGCGCCTTGTCTTTCAGTCTCTCGGTCGCCTTATCTTCGACCATCGCGGGCGAAACTTGTCCGTTGTTTTTGTCTTTCATCGCTTACCGCCTTTCCAGTAAATCTTTAAGGAAGCAATCCGGGTAGAACTGTCACTGAGACTTTCGAGCGACCTTGCTTAACTTCTCGCCACTTTTCTTTATCCCGCCGCTCAGTTCGATGATTTCTTCGAGGTCACGTCGCGCTTTAATCGCCAGCCGGGCGTCAACCACGTCGGCGCTTGCGAAGGCGGGGTTAGTTACGAACCCGGTGATTAACTTGTCCAGCGTCGAGAGTGACGACTTCAGAAGGCCAACCTCCGCCCCGACCTCCGTCTTAGGAGGTTTCACGTCCTCCTCAGTTTCTGGCAACGCAAGATTGTACTTGAGCCGCTCGGCGCGTTTCTTAATCTCCGCCGCCGACTTGGCGACGAGCTTCGGGTCGAGCGCGTCCGCCCGCGCCGATGTCTTCACCAATTCGTCGTTGATGACTTGGATACGCATAAAGTCTTCTTTGATTTGAGCGAGGTCGAGTCTGGTCTCGCGCCGCTCGATTGGCCTGCGGCCCTCCCTCTCCGCCATCCTGAGATTGAACTCGCGCTCACGCCGGTCTCGCGCGCGTCTCTCGGAATCGCTTTCCGGTCGCGTGCCGCCGCTCCTGACAAGACCGCCCGCTTGGCCGGAGCCGTCCTGCCAACCTGGCACGGAAGGGGCAATCGCCGACACGAGAGCCGCCGCAATTATCGCCTGTAGTGCGATCCTGATTGTAGAAGCCATCTTTCAATACCTCCTCTGCGTACGAAAGCAAACTTGTCGGCATCCTTATTCTTGCCTGATAATTCTAAATAGACCAGTGGCTGGAGGCAATTCTTTTTCTCGGCAGAATAATTTTAGGACTTAGGCAGTTGAACGAGGAATCCCAATTGGCGTTCAGCAACACGCTCTCTGACGGTCGCGTTTATGCCCCGGCGGTGGCGCAAACGATGCGGAAACCGAGGCCGTCAGAGAGCGTCTCAACCGCAACTGCATAAGTCCTAATCTTATTGAATGTAGGAGTGAAGCTCATCTCCCAAGATCAATGGACGGCGGTTGACCAATACATTACGGAACTGTTTGTGCCGCCCGACGCGGCGTTGGACGCGGCATTACAAGCTTCGACCGAGGCCGGCCTGCCGCCGATCAACGTGGCGCAGAATCAAGGCAAACTACTCCATATTTTGGCACGCTCCGGTGGAGCGCGCTCCATTCTGGAGATCGGCACGCTCGGCGGCTACAGCACCATCTGGCTGGCACGGGCGCTGCCCCCCGGCGGAAAACTAATCACGTTGGAGGCAGACCCGAAGCACGCCGAGGTGGCGCGAAAGAATGTTGCGCGGGCAAATCTGGCGGACGTAGCGGAGGTTCGCCTGGGAAAGGCGCTGGAGACGCTGCCGCAACTCGCCGCCGAAGGACTCGCCCCGTTCGACTTGGTTTTCATTGATGCTGATAAGGAGAACACGCCCGCTTATTTCGATTGGGCGCTGAAGCTGACGCGGAGCGGCAGTCTGATTATTACGGACAATGTTGTGCGCAAGGGCGAAGTCATCAACGCCGCGAGCGACGATGCGAGCGTTCAAGGCATACGCCGCTTCAACGCCGCGCTCGCCGCCGAGCCGCGCGTCACCGCAACAATGATCCAGACGGTAGGAGGCAAAGGCCACGACGGGCTGGCATTCGCCATCGTGAAGTAATGACCTTTGCCTCTCACGCACACTGACGAGGCGGATGATTACAAAAAGATGAAAGAGATTCGCGCGGCTTGCCTGATGCTGTTAATGGTGCTGCCCAGTGACATCCTCAAGGCACAGACCGATTCCCTGCCGGAGCACCTCCCCGAAATTAAATACCATTTGACCGCGCGGCCGTGGCGGCCACTGGCAATCCCTTCTGACACGTATCTCGACAAGATCGAAGGTGTGTGCCGCTTCACCGCCCGGCACCAAGACGCACGCGGCGCGGTCATAGATCCGTTTCTCAAGCGTGAGCATCAGTACGCGACGCCTTATTTCGCTTACGCCGTCGGCACGCTCGTCGAATCCGGGCGTGCCCGCGATCTGCTCACAAACGGAATCCGCGCGATGGATCACGCGACCGAAAGCTTTGCCGGAGGAAAGGCCGCGATACCGGATCGCCACGGGGAGTTTTTCATCGCGCCCCTCGTCGGCGCGACGAAGCTTTACGCCCGCCACGTGCCGGCGGGCACCATGGAAAAGTGGCGCGTGCGGATGAGAAAGCAGGTCGCCGAGGTGATTGCGGGCAACACCAACAACTGGGAGACCTATCCGATGAAGGGCGAGTGGATGCGCGCCGGACTCGGTCTCGTGAGCCGCGACGCGGCCGTATCATTCATCGAAAATGCTTGGACCTCTCGTCAGCGCAAACGCATCGCCGACACGCGCTGGAATCTTTATCACGACCGTTCGAGCGACCCCGACACGCTCAACGTCGAGGCCGTCGGGCGGGGCAATCTGCTGGCGTTGGTAAATCTTGGCTACGACGGGCCGAGTAGCGCGGCTGTGCGCGAGGCGGTCGAACGGGGGACGAAGGCGACGCTGCTGCTCCAAGACCCGTCGGGTCAGGCCCCGACGAACGGCCGCACGGACGATCACGTGTGGGTGGACGTCGGCTATCAACTCGCGTTCGAGGTGATGGCGGAGCGTGCCTTCAAGCGGGGAGATGTCCGGTTGGCCGGCCAGTATCGGCGGGCGGCAATGCTCGCTTTCAAAAACATCGAGCGATGGCGGCGCACCGACGAATTGTGGGGCGGCTCATACTACATCACGAAGAATCATTTTGACCCCTCCTTACGTCTCGGCTATCAGGCGGCGAGCCAGTACAGCAACTACAACGGCTCGCTGATGTATCACCTCGCGGAAGCCTATCACGCGCGCCGGGCGACGATCCGCGAGCAGCCCACGCCAACCGAGATCGGCGGCTACGCTCTGACCACAGACGCGGAGTTTGCCAGCGCAGTCGCTAACGCTGGCGGCATGCAGATGCAAGTTAACACGCGGGGCGACATAAAACCGGGAACGGGCGGCGACTACTGGACGGCGCTCGGAGCGGTTCGCTTCGGGCGGGTGGACTGGGACACGCGGCTCGGCCCTTCGGACGGAATCCGCAAGGGAGATTCGGGCTTGGGAGTCAGTTTCGCGCCGACCTTTTTGGAGGACGGCAAATGGGTTCGGCTGGCGAGCGTGCCCGACCGTTATCAGGGAAAGTTCAGCGTCCAATTCGCCCACCCGTTGCTGGTGCGTTGCGCAATTGATTACTACCCCATCAACAATCACACCGGCCCCTCTTTCCGCAACGAATTCGTCATCACCCCGGACGGTATCCTGTCCAGCGTGACCCGCACATCCGGCGCTGAAAGCTGGGGCGTGACGTGGCCTTTGCTCGAAAATGACGGTGCGGCGCTTGATTTCGTCGTGTCGGCTTCCGGCAGGATTGCGCGCACCGCTTACCCGAACGAATCAGACGAACAGAATTTCATCGCGCTCGATAGCGGAGCCATGATGATGAGTGAAGCATCTCTGCGCAGCACTTACGGTGATTTACGTCCGATCCGTGTGACGTCTTCCGGGACGGCGAACAGAACATTCATCTACCCGCGAAGCAGCACAGACCCGGCGGCGGAGCGTGTGCGTGACGGCTTTCAAATTACTGCCGGCGGATTCTCGTCGGTGCTTGGACGCATTGATGGCAACCTGTACGTCGGGCGCACTTCAGCGGGCGGAGTCGGCAGCGGTGTTGACCTCGACGGGGACGGCCAGATGGACGTGAAATTCAATTCGGCCTGCGGATTCGTGTTGCAACTGCGGGGCGGTAGAGTCGCGGCAATCGAAGCGGATCGTCCGGTTACGGTGAGAATCGGAAGAAGAGCTTACCGCCTGTCGGCGCACGTGCCACGCATTTTGGCGAGGGAGTAGCGGAATCGGGAGATTGGCAATCGGCGGCGGAATAGGTGGGCTGCGTTCACCCACTTGCGGCGCGCGTGCCGGCGACAATCGAAGCGCGCCACGCTCAACTCGCCAAACTTTTACCTACTTGAGGCCGCCCACCAAAACGGCGTCCCACATCAACCAGAGGCGGCGCTTCTTGCCCGTTTCAGGCCGCTGCTCATCGAAAGCCAGTCGCACATACCTCGTCTTGAACTCGCTTCTTTCCGTGCCCGGATAAAAGGTGAAAAAATACTCGGCGCGTTCAGCCACAGCGCACTCTCGACGCATCCGGTTGATTAGTTCTTCGCACTCGCCGACCTCGCCCGCACGGTGCGCGTCGAGTGAATCGTGGACGGCGTGGGAAAGTTCATGCAGCACGCCCCACCCGACGTTGAAGGCGGCGAGCGCCTCGCGGTCGCCCATCACACGCGAAAAATCTGTGAAGTCAATGAGCACGATCTGCACCGGCGGTTTAGTCGCCGCGTCGCTGACCCACCGGCCCCCGACGATACGGCAGAACACAACGTCGTCGCGGTTGCTGGCGTCTTCAAAGATAAGTAGGTGCTGGCCGGAGACGGCTGATGAGATTAACTCGCGCGCCGCCGATGACCCGCCGGAGTACGTGTCGCCGTGACGCAGCGCGCCGTCCTCGTCGAAGTAGAGCTTGTCGAAGCCGGTTATTTTGCGGAGTTGGTCGGCAATCACTTGGCGACGCTCCGCAGCAAATTCCGGGCGGCACACGATCCGACCTGTAGTGTCAGCCGCGCGCGCGGGAAGAATAATGGAGACGACGAACAGAAAAAGACACCCGGCCTTGAAAGTCCGTAGCAGCGTCCGTGCGGGCGGAAGGTTGAAACTCACAACGACCTCCTTGATACGAAGGCAAACGCTTCGAGCGAGGCATAATTTTTCGGAGGGGCATCGGCGGCTTCTCACGCCGAAGAAGCATTTGCGATGTTACCAGAAAGTTAATAAGGTGTGTACAAAATGTTAATGGAAGGGAAATTTCAGAAAGTGGCGGGCGAGCAGGGCAGGCCTTAAAAGACGCGGCGATGATGAAGACCCTCTTCATCATCGCCGCGCCGGGTTCGGGGAGATTAAGGCGTGCGTTACCTTCTGTCTTTGAACTGTTCGTAAAGCTGTGTGTGACGACTTGTCAACGGAATCTGCCGGCCTTCGATGAAGAGGTGACGGACGTTTGTGCGCGCTTCAAGAAGGTCGCCGTCGGCGATGACGAGGTTAGCAATTTTGCCGACCCCGATGGAGCCGACGCGATCCGCGACGTTCATGATTTGCGCCGGGTAGAGCGTCACGGCTTTGAGAGCTTCGAGGCGCGGCAGGCCGAAGGCCGCCGCCATCCCCGCGTGAAAAGGCAAATCGCGGACTTGTGCGCCGGAACCGCCGGTCGAGATGCAAAAGTGGACGCCCGCAGCCCCGAGCTTAGCGGCATTTTCATAAAGCACGTCATACGCATCATCTTCGCGCGGCGGAAGGTCAAGCACGCCCGTGAGAATCACGGGCACGTTCCGCTCCTTCAAAAGTGTCGCCGTCTTCCACGCATCGTTTCCGCCGAGGAGGATGGGCCGGAGCTTCATCTCCGAGGCGAAGTTGACGGCGGCGCGGATGTCTCTTTCACGGTCGGCGCGGAAAATGACGGGGCGCTCGCCGCGCACGAACGGCACCAGCGCGGCGAGTGCGTTGTCCGTGTCCGGGCGCGGCAGAGACTTATCTCGCGCGTAAGCATCGTGCGCGCGCCCGTAGGCCTCGGCGTCGTGCAGCATTTTTCGCAGACGTTCGATTTGACGGTCGCGCGTCTCGACGGCCTGATTAATGTTGGGCGGTTGTTGCTGCGCGAGGAAACCGAACCCGGAGCTGACGCGCGGAAAGTCAATCACGAGCGCGGCGGAAGGAACGAGCGCCATCTCGCGGGGCGTCGTGCCGTTGAGGTTAATAACAGTGGCCTGACCGGAGATGATGCCGCCGGTGGGGAGCGTGGCGACGCTCGTCACACCGCCGACGCGCGTCACGTCAACGCTCGCGTTGTGCGGGTTGACGGCGGTAATCGCCTGCGCGTGCGGGTTCATGTCGCCGACCTCTGCGATGTCAACGGTCGCCGCAACGGCACCGATCTCGACGAGACCCATGTTCGTCGCGGCGTCCATCATGCCGGGGTAGACAATCAGACCGCGCGCGTCTATCTCCTGCGCGCCGGCTGGCGCAGTGACGTCGCCCGCACCAACCGCTTCGATGCGCCCGTTGCGAATCACAAGCGTGCCGTTATCAACGTCAGCGCCGCTGACGGTGACAATGCGCGCGTTGCGAATGACGAATGTTCCGGGCGGCGTGCTCATCGCCCCCACCGAGACACTGCCCGTTTGTTGTGCTTCAGCGATTGAAGTAAGCACCGGCAGCAACACGATGAACAGGCACGCGGCGCGAAAAGCAACGAAGCCGCCGAAGTATTTCCCGGTTTTAATCAATGGTTGTCTCCTTCATCTTGGAGATCGTCGTCGTGCGCGTAGGTCGGGCGACGGTCGCGCGGAACGGGCGGCGGGGCACCGCCTTGCGCGGGCGGACGGTTCGCTTCGAGTTGTTCGAGTTGGCGGCGCTCGCGCTCAAACTCCGGGCGGCGGGCGATGTCCTGCTGGCGATCAAAAAACGTCTCGCCGTCAATCATCGTCATCTCCGCGTGCGAATAGACACTCAGAGGGTGCCCGCTCCAAATGGCGAGGTCGGCGTCTTTGCCCATTTCAATCGAGCCGACGCGCGACTCGACGCCGAGTTGCGACGCCGGGTTAAGCGTGATGAGCTTCAGCGCTTCCTCTTCCGAAAGGCCCCCGTACTTAATCATCTTCGCCGCCTCAATGTTGAGGCGGCGCGCGCGCTCGTCGGAATCAGAGTTGAGCGAGACATTGACGCCCGCGCGCGTGAGAATCGCGGCGGCGTAAGGAATCGCGTCGTAAGCCTCGACCTTGTAACCCCAGTTGTCGGCAAAGAGCGACGCGCCCGCGCCGTGCCGCGCGATTTCTTCGTCGACCTTGTAGCCTTCAAGCACGTGCTGGAGAGTTTTGATCTTAAAGCCGAACTCGTCGGCCACGTCGAGAAGCATCAGAATCTCGTCGGCACGGTAGCAGTGCGCGTGGACGAGGCGCTTGCCTTCGAGAATTTCGACGAGCGGTTCGAGTTGTAAGTCGCGGCGCGGCGGAATCAGATTCTTGTCGCCGCGCGCCAGCCCCGCCCGGTGCTCGTCCCACCCACGCTTGTAATCGCGCGCGCGGATGAACGCTTCGCGGATCACTTCGCGCACGCCCATCCGCGTCGCCGGGTAGCGGCGCGGCTGACCCGCCGGGACGTTAGCATTTGAACGCTTCGGGTTTTCGCCGAGCGCGAACTTAATCCCCGGCGGCGCCCCCGGAAAGATGAAGTCCGCGACGGGACGGCCGTACTTAATCTTCACGACGGTGTTCTGCCCGCCGATGGCGTTGCCGGAGCCGTGCAGAAGATTCAACGTGGTGACGCCGCCCGCCAGCGCGCGATACAAATCAACGTCTGTCGGGTTCAACACGTCCTGAATCCGCGCCATCGAAGTCACCGACAATGTTAATTCGTTGACGGCATCCATCATCGAGTGTGAGTGGGCGTCAACGATGCCGGGCATCACGTACTTGCCGGTTGCGTCAATGACGCGCGCGCCGTCCCGCGCCTTGAGGTTCTGGCCGACCCCGGCGATCTTGCCATCGCGGATCAGAAGGTCGGAGTTCTGAAGCGTCCCGCGCGAGACCGTGAGAATCGTCGCGTTGCGAATGAGCGTCTCGCCCGCGTTGCGCTGTTGACGATTGTTCGGCGCGTTTTGCCGAGTGGGTTGGTTCTGCGCGGGCGTCGCGCCTCCACCCGCGCCGATGGCGACAAGCAGCGCGAGCCTGACGATACATTTAATCGGGTGTCTCATTAGTTTTAAGTCTTAAGTCGAGAGTCTGAAATCTGAAGTCACAAAGCAATAAGTCATGAAGCCGGCTTCCGACTCCAGACCTCAGACTTCAGACTGTTATTGTGGGCGTGTGCCGGAGAACGAGCCGGGAGTGCGCCCGACGATTTGCACCGTGCCGCGCATCGCGTTGCCGGCGACGGTGCCGTTAAAGGTGGCTTCGTTTGTTTGCCCCGCGATTGTGACGGGGACGGTGAAACGTATTTCGCCGCCCGCGCCGAGCGAGGCATTCGCAATCGGGTTCGAGCCGAGCGGCCCTTGTATTGAACCGCTCACACGCTCGCCTTGTTGTTCGAGCGTCAGAGTGATCGAGACTTCGGCTTGTTCGGGAACGTCGGTGCTGACGCTCAGTGCCCACGTGCCGCCGATTGTTGTCGCCGTTGCGCCGGCGGGTGAAGGCGTGGTCGCGGGTTTCAAATCAACGGGGCGACCGTCAATAAAGACGTGAGTGATACGACGGTCGCGTGTGAAGATGTCGCCGCGCGTGATTGTCAGGTTGGCGATCTTGCCCGTCTCGATTGTGCCGAGCCGGTCGGCGACGCCAAGGATTTCCGCCGGGCGGATGGTCAACGCGCGCACGCCCTCGTCGCGCGCGAGGCCGTTCTCAATCGCCTTCGTCGCGTTCGCCAGATAGTCGTTCAGGTTGGTCATCGCGCCGGACTGGAAAGCGAACGTGACGCCGGCGGCGAGGAGGCGCGCGGCGGTCTTCGGCGCTTCCGCGCGTTCGCGCAAGGTGCGCAATGTTTCGGTTTCAGCCTCCGCCATCTGCGCCGTCGTGCGGCGCGGAAAATTCAAAGACAGAAGCACCGGGACTTTCATCTCACGCAAACGGCTCGCGACCTTCCACGCTTCCGTGCCGCCGGCGATGACGGCACGCAAGTTAAATTCCTGCGCGAGGTCGAGCGCGCGGTTAATCTCGCGCTCGGTCTCGGCCTGCATCACGATTGGCATTTGTCGCGCGAGGACGGGAAGAAGCGCGGCGAGCGATTTGTCCTGTTCGGGACGGCGCACGCCGCGTGGGTTTCTTTCATAAATAGCGTTGGCCTCACGGTAGCGCCCGGCGTCGAAAAGCATCTGCCTGATCGAGGCGAAAACGCCCATCAGAGAGCCGGGGTAGCCGCCGGTGCCGAGCGGCGCGAAACCGACGTGCAAGGCTACCGGCGAGCGCACGATCATCTGCTGCGGCGTGTCGCCGGCCAAGTTGATGAAAACTGATTGACCGGGAAAGATTTGGCCGCGCGGCGCACTAAGTGCGGCGGTGATTCCCGCGCTCCGCGCCGCTTCGATTTGCTCGCCGCCGGGGCGGATAATATCTGCGGCGAGGATTTCGGGTTGCAGTCCGGGCGGTTGTGTGGAGTTGGGCGACACGGCGGACGGCAGCGTGCGCGGGCCGAGAAAGGCCGCAAACGGATTCGCGCTCGCCGCGCCGGATGTTGAAGCCGGCGTCGGCGTCGGGATGGCGAATGTTGTGTTGGAATCAATAAATCCGGGATAGACGGTTAGCCCCGTGCCGTTAATGACGCGCGCGTCGGCGGGCACGGCGACGTTCGGCCCGATTGATGCGATCAGGCCGTTACGGATTACCACCGTTCCTCGCTCAATAACAGGCCCGGCCCCGACGACGATGCGCGCGTTGGTGATTGCATAGGTGTCAACGGCGCTACGTTGCGCGGAGGTCTCACTCGCCGCCACCAATGCCACGACGAGCGCGAGCGAAACGACCAACCTCAAGACTGATGCCGAACAATTAATTCGCATAAGTGTTTGGACTTAAAGACTTACACGTCTCGCCTGAGAAAGCACCCGCCGTGTTTCAGATAACACACGGCGAGAGAGGCGGAGCATGTAGATTTTTACGGTGAACGACAGGAGCAAACCTCCACGCACAAACGTCGTTGAAAATGCGACGACCGATAAAGAGAGTGCTCATGGGGATGTTCGCGTTATTACGCGCCGCGCGGGCAGTAGGTTTCAAGCATCCTCAAAAGTTCGCGGCGGAGACGATACATCGCAAAACAAACGAAGGGGCGTAAAGTATTCACATGCGGAATACCTCACGCCCCTTCGATATGCCTTTCTAAATTACAAGGCCAAAACGATTACTTCGTCGCGCGGCTCTGACGCGCAGTTAGTGACGAAAACTTAACGACGATTCGTGTTCGCCATATTCGAGTTCATCATACCGGCACCGACGGCCCCGACCTTGAGTTGATTCCTGACGGTTTTCACGCCCTCAATGCTCTTGGCGGCTTTGTCCGCTGCCGTGACCTGCGCTTGACTACCGACCGAACCTCGCAGGGTGACCACGTTCTTGTCAACGTCAACATTGATCGTCGAATCCCGAAGATCATCAATTGTTGCAAGCTGCGCGCGCGTCTTGAAGTGAATCCAACCGTCCTCGACGTTCTGCCCGAGGGTGTCGCCACTGGTTCTCACATCATCACGGTAAGTCTTGTCGTCCCGTTCGTAGTCGGCGCGGGTATTGTATGTGCGGGCGCGGCTGGTGTTCGTCGCAACAACCACGTTGGCGTTGTTAGGAACAACCACTGCGACGTTACTGTTAGCGATAACTCTGTTCGCATTAGCTGTCACATTGGTATTTGCTGCGTCGCCGCATCCGGCGGTCACCGCCGCGAGCGCTGTGCCCGCGACTAAAGCTGCAAGTTTACTTTTACTCATATCGTCTCCTGTAATGTTGTTTTCCAGAATCAAAACCGTTCATGCGTACCGCAACATGCGAGTGATACTGCAAACGCCGCGCCGCACATTCCTCAGTGATATTTCCGCCCAAGCCGTTGAGATTTTGCTTAAGACTGTATTGATATTAGCCAGTTGTCTGCAAAAGACGCAAGCAGCAAAGGAGTCTGGAGTCGAGAGTCTGAAGTCTGGAGTCAGAAGCTGAGCTAGGGCGAGCGCATCTAAATTCCTAACAAATACAAGGTGTTAGTCGTTCAGCAAATTCAATGCTTTTTGGCTCGTGACGATATTTCTCAGTTTCTTGTGCTATCGCACCAAAATTTAGAAACAACAA
>JBPCPQ010000105.1:0-4720 GCA_050999015.1 Pyrinomonadaceae bacterium
CCGCCGAAGTCCTGCGCGAGACGAGCGAAGTGAGAAAGCTCCCGATTCTCCGGTCGGTGCGTAGCGGCGCTCAATCGCGCGTGGAGATCGAGCGCATGATTATTAAGAACCTTGATGAAAGCTCGACTCCAGAGGAGATGCGCGCGTCGGAGCAGGAGTTGAAGAAACTGGGTCTCGTGCCGCCGGGCTTTCAATTCCGGTCGTTCATCATCAGCCTTCTGACAGAACAGGTCGCCGGCTATTACGACCCGAAGACGCAGGAATTTCACCTCGCCGACTGGATTGACGTTGACGCGCAAAAGACCGTGATGGCACATGAACTGACGCACGCGCTTCAGGATCAGCACTTCAACCTCCGCCGTTTCGAGAAGTGGCCGAAGGGTGATTCAGACGCCGAGTTGGCGGCGCATGCTTTGATCGAGGGCGACGCGACGCTGGCGATGATGTATTACGCTCTACGCCGCCCGAAATCGGCGAGCGCGGAATCGTTACCACCGGAGGCTGACGATTCGACAATGGATCAACTTAACAAAGCACCACGCGCGCTACGCGAGTCGCTCTTGTTTCCATACGAGCGGGGCATGAACTGGGCTTTTCAAGTACATAAGCGCCGCGGTTGGGACGGTCTCTCCAGAGCCTTCACGGAATTGCCGCAATCAACCGAACAAATCATGCACCCCGAAAAGTATTTCGCGCGCGAAGAGCCGATCAAAGTTGAGACGCCGAACCTCGCCGCGAAACTCGGCGCGAGGTGGCGACGCAGCGATTACGACGTGCAGGGTGAGTGGAGTTTTTACCTCGTGCTCGATGAATACTTGAAAGACGACGCGCAAGCAAAAAAGGCGGCGGCCGGTTGGGGCGGCGACCGCTTTGCGTTGTACGAAGGCGCGAGACCAGAGGAAGTAATGATCGCAATGCTCTCGGTGTGGGACACGGAGCAGGACGCGCGTGAATTTTTCGAGGCGTATGCGAGACGCACCGATTTGCGCTATAACGCTGCACGCTCCGGCGCGGCGGCAATTTCTTACGAGTGGCAAACGAGCGAAGGTCGGGTGATGCTGGAACAGCGCGGCGCGCGCGTCGCCATCCTCGAAGGCGTGCCGGAGAAAGCCAACGCCAGAGGCTTAATGCGCTCGCTGTGGAAGTGAGCATTCACTGTGAGCACGAAGAACGATTCACAATCGCAAGACATCCGGCGCGCGTTAGCGATTGAGTCTGTGATGCTCAGTGAGCTTGCGTTGCGCTCTAAAGCTCATTGGGGTTACGACGCAGACTTTCTGGAAAAGTGCCGCGCCGAGTTGACCCTCTCACCCGCGTACATCACAGAGAATCACGTTTACGTCGTCGTAGAAAGCGAATGCGTGATTGGCTTCTACAGCATGAAGGCGGCGGAAGATTATGTCGAATTGGATCATCTGTTCGTCGAGCCGGGAGCGCTTGATCGTGGCTACGGCAGGTCTTTGTGGCAGCACGCCGTAGCAACCGCGTCGCGCCTCGGTTACTCGCAAATCGTTATCCAGAGCGATCCTCACGCAGAGTCGTTTTATCAGGCAATGGGCGCAACGCGCTTCGCACTGGCGGCTTCATCAATCAGTCCCGGACGTATGTTGCCGATGCTTCGTTTTCCGCTGCCGGCTGTCATCGCCGGAGTCAGTAAGCTTCAGTAATACCCTCGTTGTCTTGCTTTGCAGTCGTATGTTATTTTGAATTTCATTCAAAGCCTAAAGAAATGCTCGCTCTTGCCTGTAACATGAGAGCCATATGCGGCCCATCGCAGTTTGTGACAAACTCCTGTGACTCACAAAAACGTCGAAGAGATGATTGACTCGCGCCCGGCTTCCGGCGAGAAGCCGACGCGGATGCGTGAGCTAGTTGAAGACCTTCAACGTCTTGAATCAAAGATTCGGCGTGGCGGCGGCCCCGACAAAATCGAGCGCCAACACGCGCAAGGAAAGCTCACCGCGCGCGAGCGCGTCGAATTGCTGCTCGACCGCGATTCCTTCATGCAGGAGATTGGTCTTCTCGTCGCTTACGACGAGTACAAAGGCAGCGCTCCGGCGGCGGGCGTGGTTACGGTCGTGGGGCGCGTCGGCGGGCGTGAGGTCGTCGTCGTCGCCAACGACGCGACCGTGAAGGCCGGCTCGTGGTGGCCGGAGACGATTAAGAAGATTCTGCGCGCGCAGGAAATCGCAATGCGCTCGCGGGTGCCGATTATTTATTTGGTTGACTCGGCGGGCGTCAATTTACCGTATCAGGGCGGAGTGTTTCCGGGGCAGTACGGCGCGGCGCGAATCTTCTACTACAACTCGATTATGCGTCGTTACTTGCACGTGCCGCAGATCGCCGCCGTGATGGGGCCGTGCGTCGCGGGCGGCGCGTATCTTCCGGCACTTTCGGACATCATCGTGATGGTCGAAGGGACATCGTTCATGGGACTCGGCGGCGCGAACCTCGTGAAAGGCGCGACCGGGCAGACGATTGATAACGAGACGCTCGGCGGCGCGCGCACGCACACCGAGCTTTCCGGCGTCGCGCACTACCGCGTCGCAAACGACGAGGCGTGTGTGGCGAAGATCAGGGAAGTAGTGGCCGAGCTTCCCCCCGCGCGTTTGAGCACGGCTTCGATCACGGAGCGCGCGGAAGCGGCGCGTCCGGCAGACGATTTATATAAACTCATCCCCGAAGACCATCGCCAGCCTTACAACGCGCGCGAAGTGATGCGCTGCCTTCTCGACGATGGACACCTCGACGAATTTCAGGCCGATTACGCGAAAGAGATGATCGTCGGGCACGCGCGCGTCGGCGGGATTCAGGTTGGCGCCATTGCCAACAATCGCGGCCTCATTCGTTCGCCCGGTGCGGCGGGGCCGCCGAAGTTCGGCGGCATCATCTACACCGATTCGGCGGAGAAGGTCGCCTATTTCATTGACGTGTGCAACCGCCATCGCACGCCGCTGTTGTTCATTCAGGACGTGTCGGGATTTATGGTCGGAGCCGAGGCGGAGCATTCGGGAATCATCCGCGCCGGGGCGCGTTTCGTCGAAGCGATGGCGACGGCGAGCGTGCCGAAAATCGTGCTGACAATCAACCATGCATCGGGCGCGGGCTACTACGCGATGGCCGGGCAGGGATTCGATCCTGACTTCATTTTCAGTTGGCCGACGGGTCGCATGGGCGTGATGGAAGGCGACTCGGCGGTGGGGGCGTTGTTCGGCACGCAGCTCGAAAAATTGAAACGCGAGGGACAAGCGCCCGACGAAAAGTTGCAAGCGCAGATGGAGCAGGTGCGCGCCGACTACGACCGCCAGTTGGACGCAAAGTATGCCGCCGCGCGCGGATTCGTTGATGCCGTGATCGTGCCGGAGGAAACGCGCGACGCTATAGAGTTGGCGTTGCGCGTCACCTTGAACTACGACGGCCCGCACCTCGGCCAGTATGTGCTGCCGCCGACACTGACATAAAAGACGAAAAGACAGAGAGCCAGAGCGTGAGGGAAGGCGCGAATGCGCACGGTCGTGAGGAGAAAAATCGGAACGCCTTTCGCCGCGCTGAGCAGGACGCTAAAACAAAGGTAGCGCTAATAGTTGAATCATTTTTGTTGTCCTGAAGGGACAGTGGAAATTAGCCGGTGGTGCAACCACCGGCTAAATGCGCCACGTTTGATTGCGCCCTGAAAGGGCGCGGGAGATTGTTGTAATGTTTTCTATCCGGCGTCCCTGCCGGGACGTGGTGATGTTATTAATTCTGCTGTCCGGTGGTTGCACCACCGGCTAATTTCCGTCGCGCCTTCAGCGCTTCAAGCGGCGGTACTTTTAACCAGCATCATACAAAATGAAAGACACAATACGCATAGCGAGTGGGCAGGGCTTCTGGGGCGACATGCTCGACGCGCCGGTGCAGCAGGTTGAAGGCGGGCAGATTGATTATTTGATGCTCGACTATCTCGCGGAAGTCACGATGTCCATTATGCAGAAGCAACGCGCGCGTGATCCGAACGCAGGGTACGCGCGTGACTTCGTACCGCTGATGCGCGAGATTCTCCCCGCGTGTGTCGAGCGTAACATCCGCGTGACGGCGAACGCGGGGGGCGTCAACCCGCGAGGGTGCGCCGGAGCGGTGCGCGAGGTGGCGCGCGAGTTGGGCTTGTCTGGTCGTTTGAGCATCGGCGTAGTGACGGGCGACGACATCATGGAGAGACTCGATGATTTGTTGTCGCGCGGCATCGAGTTGCGCAACATGGATACGGGGGCGACGCTTTCGACGGTGCGGGATCGCATCCAGAGCGCGAACGTCTACCTCGGCGCGTGGCCAATGGTCGAAGCCCTGAATCGCGGCGCGCAAATCGTGATTACCGGACGGGCGACCGACACCGGACTGACGCTCGCACCCATCATTCACGAATTTCGCTGGAAGGAAGACGACTGGAATCTGCTCGCCGCCGGCACCATCGCCGGACACATCATTGAGTGCGGCGCGCAATGTTCGGGCGGCAATTGTCAGTACGACTGGCGAAACATTCCCGATCTGGCGAACGTCGGCTTTCCGATTGTTGAGGCGCGCGCGGACGGTACGTTCGTCGTGACGAAACACGAGGGAACCGGCGGTTGTGTCTCCGTACCGAGCATCAAGGAGCAGCTCGTCTACGAGATGGGCAACCCGCACGAATACATCACGCCCGATTGCGTCGCCGACTTCACGACGATTCAATTGGAAGACGATG
>JBPCPQ010000342.1:0-1233 GCA_050999015.1 Pyrinomonadaceae bacterium
GCCCGACCGTGAGGAAGGGCGTATCAGCGGCGACATCAAAGACGCCCTTGCTGACGCGCGGGCTTCTGCCCCTTCTCCTCAAATCCCCTTTCACACCAGTTGACACGCGCGCAGAAAAAAGTAACCTATCCGGCCATGAAGAGAAAAACATTTTCGCTTACACTCGTCGTTTGTCTCGCCGCGTTCGGCGTCGTCTTCGCCTCCGCCGCGCAGAAGAAATCAACAAAGCCATCCGCTAAAACATCGAAGCCGGCGACTCCGGCTGCCGCCGAAGTGGTCAAACACGGCGCACCGCTCGGCGATTCACTTTCGGTCGCGCTAACAGACGTGCTGAAGGAACCGCAGAAGTTTGCCGAGAAGCCGGTCGTAGTTGAAGGCGTGATTGAGCGTGTCTGCACGAACAAGGGTTGCTGGATGGAACTCGCGCCCGCCGCCGGGTCACAAGAGAGCGTCCGCGTGACTTTCAAAGATTACGGTTTCTTCGTGCCCGTCAACTCGCAAGGCATGAAGGCGAAGGCCGAGGGGCAGTTCACCGTCAAGACGCTCACCAAAGAGAAGGCTGACCATTACGAGGGAGAGGGCGCGCGTCTGAAACGCAACGAGGACGGCACCGCCACCGAAATCTCGTTCCTTGCGAGCGGCGTCGAACTACGCAAATAAGCATCCTTCACGCGACAGGATTAAAAAGTCCCGACACTACCGCGATTCGTCAACGCTTTTCTTCGATCCGGCAACACCGATTGTCTTAGAACCTTTGACGAATCGCGGTTTTTACTGCGAGGGTAAATGCGGCATGACGTCAAAGCACCGTCCCGAAAATCCTTCAACGCGCACATCGCGCCGCTGCTTCGCTAAGGCGGTCGTCGCAGCGGCGGCTGTCGGCGTCGTGTCGTCGGCGTCGTCCTCACGGACGCGCGCGCAGACGACGCCCGCGCCGAAGCAGTCGCCCGCGCCGCCCAACCCTCAGCCGGTATCCGCCGCACCAAAGCCTTCGCCGCTCGCGGAAGCCTACACGGAAGTGGCCCGCGCGCGTTTCGGCGGGCAGGTCTCGCCGGAAGAGTTGTCGCGCATCAAGACCGGCATCGAAAGTAATCTACGCACGGCGGAGCGTCTCGCCGCGTTCAAATTGCAAAACGCTGACGAGCCTGATTTCATATTCGGCGCGTGAACCAATGAGAGAAACCCTCCGTCGCCGGGAGCGCGGACATCCTGCCCGCATGAGCGCGTCAGCGC
>JBPCPQ010000168.1:0-1686 GCA_050999015.1 Pyrinomonadaceae bacterium
GGACAACATCATTTCTTCGTACCCTGTCACGATTCTCAAGGAAGTGGAGGAAGGTAGTGAATGAATATAGTGAATATGAGGCCAGCGTCTCACAGCGCCGAGCGAAAGAGTTAAACCAGCAGATGCCCTTTTAACCATCAATTTATGCGGCGCAAGATAGCCCACCCGGTTGGCAGCACGGCTGCGGCGAGCGCGATTTTAACGATGTCGCCGATGATGAACGGCGCGACCCCGGCGTTGAATGCGTCAGCCGCCGTTCGGAAGAACAGAGAGAGCCACGCCCAGCCGCCGAACAAGATCACGAGTGAGCCTATTCCCATTGCCGCCGCCGCCCACAGGTAACGCTTATCCCAGCCACGCTCGGAGAGTAGTCCCGTGACGAATGCCGCGATTGGGTAGGCCAGAAGGTATCCGGTCGTCGGGCTGAACAAAAGATAATGCGCGCCGCCGTTCCCGCCGCGAAAGAAAGGTAGTCCCGCCGCGCCTTCGACCAAGTACGCGATCATCGCCAACGCGCCGAGACGCGATCCCAGAAGCGCGCCCGTCAAAAGCACCGCGAATGTTTGTCCCGTAATCGGCACCGGAGTGAACGGCAGCGGGATAACAATCTGCGCGGCGAGCGCTGTTAAAAGGCTAAACGCAACGACGAGAATTGTTGAGCGCACCCAGTCCAGAGGGGCGAGCGTTGCGCCCGCGAGTGTTTCGGCTTTGAGGTAAGTGTCCACGAATTACATCCTTCAGGTTGAGAGTCTTCGAGCCGCGCGTTTCGGCCTTTGTTGATCTTCAACTCGACTCGAAACGCGCGACCCCAAAATTCATTCTTAACGCTGGGCGAGTCCCTCTGTATCTGTTCCCATCTCGCCCATTCCGGCGGGCACGGTGGGCGCACCCTCGGCCCCGATCCGCATTCCGTAAAACGAGCGCCAGACGAAGAACGCCGAGATGAGGAAGAAGACGGCGGCCAGCGCGTGCGTCAGTGTCGAACCCTGCGTCCGCGTCAACTCCACCGCCAACTCGACGGCGAGCAGGCCGAAGAGCGTCGTGAACTTGATGACCGGGTTCAGCGCCACCGACGACGTGTCTTTGAAGGGGTCGCCCACTGTGTCGCCGACCACGCATGCGTCGTGCAGCGGCGTACCCTTCTGTTTCAATTCGACCTCGACGATTTTCTTCGCGTTGTCCCACGCGCCGCCGGCGTTCGCCATGAAGATCGCTTGATAGAGTCCGAAAATCGCAATCGAGATCAGGTAGCCGATGAAGAAGTACGGCTCGACGAAGGCGAACGCGAGCGTCGAGAAAAAGACCGTGAGGAAGATATTGAACATACCCTTCTGCGCGTACTGCGTGCAGATTTCCACGACTTTCTTGCTGTCTTCGACGGACGCCTTTTCGACGCCTTCGAGTTTGATATTAGCTTTGATGAACTCAACCGCGCGATACGCGCCGGTCGTGACCGCCTGCATGGACGCCCCCGTGAACCAGTAAATCACCGCGCCGCCGGTGATGAGGCCGAGCACAAAGGGTGCGTGCAGCAGAGAAAGGTACTGCACCCGCTCCGCGACGAACTGCCCGTCCACTGCGGTGAGCGCCATGATAATCGAGAAGATCATCGTCGTCGCGCCGACGACGGCCGTGCCGATCAAGACCGGCTTCGCGGTCGCCTTGAAAGTATTGCCCGCGCCGTCG
>JBPCPQ010000103.1:0-4666 GCA_050999015.1 Pyrinomonadaceae bacterium
TTGCGTGGGCGGGGCGGCGCGATTAAAGACGCGGGCGGGAAGGAAGATAATGTCGGCGACGTGAAGTTCGGCGCGATTGAGCTTTTTAAGATACGCGTCACCGCGACGACCCCAAACATCGCCGAGATCGAGCGGATCGAGGCGAGCGCCGGGCGTTACTTTCTGAAGGTCGAAGACGACACGCGCCGCACCGTCTGTTTTATCGGCGCGGAAGTAGAGGAAAAACTTTTCCCGACGGGCAGCGCGCTGGGGCAGACGATCAAGATTGACGGGCGACCGTTTCAGATAGTCGGCGTCGGTAAAGTCCTCGGCTCCGTATTCGGGCAGACACGCGACATGTACGTCTCGATGCCGCTTTCAACATTCCTGTCAATCTACGGCTCGCGCCGCTCCATCGGCATCAGCGTCACTTCGGCAAATCAGGAGTCTTATCTCGACGCGGTTGACGAAGCGCGCACGGTGATGCGCACCCGGCGCAAGCTCGCCCCGAATGAAGTTGACAACTTCGGCATCGTCACCCCGGGCGCGATCAACGAACTGCGCGACAAAATTTTCGGCACCATCCAGATGGCGGCCATCGGCGTGACTTCCATTTCGCTCGTCGTCGGCGGCATCGTGATTATGAACATCATGCTTGTCTCCGTCACCGAGCGCACGAAAGAGATCGGCGTCCGCAAATCAATCGGCGCGCGGCGCTCGGATATTCTGAAACAGTTTTTAGCTGAATCAACAATTCTCTCGCTGATCGGCGGCAGCATCGGCGTCACCATCGCCTATCTGCTGGCGAAACTCGTCGCGACGCTGACGCCCGTACCGACGGCGCTGCCGCTCCTCGCCGTCGCCGTCGCTCTATTCGTTTCGGGGAGCGTCGGCTTAATCTCCGGCGTCTACCCGGCGTGGAAGGCAGCGGGTCTCGACCCGATTGAAGCACTAAGGGCAGACTGAGGTGATAACAACGAGCAATCCCTTTTCTGATCGTGGCTCAATTGGTGACCGGAGCAACGCGCCCTCATTCGGTCGGCAGATCGGCAGAATTGCGAACTTTAGAGCACACACACACATGGGTCAGCCACTCAGTATGAACCGAGTCTCAGTCGTGGGCACAACCGGGTCAGGAAAGACGACCTTTGCGGCGAAGCTCGGCGAAGCTCTCGCTATTCCACACGTTGAACTGGACGCTTTGAACTGGTCGAGTAACTGGACTCCTGCCTCGCCGGAGGTATTTCGCTCGCGCGTCAAAGATGTGGCGGACGCGGAGAGGTGGGTTATTGACGGTAACTACTCGGCGGCGCGCGACTTGGTTTGGGGACGTGCGGACACTATTATCTGGCTCAACTATTCGCTCCGAGTGACCTTAAGTCGTCTCTTGCGTCGGACAGCACGCCGCATCGTGTTGGGTGAATCCTGCTGTAACGGGAATCGGGAAAGTCTTAGTAAGGCGCTCTCGCGTGATTCCATAATCTGGTGGGCGCTGCGATCATATCGGCGACGCCGGCGCGAATATCCGAGGCTGCTTAAGGCGCGTGAGGCGGCGGGGACGTGGGTCGTGAAATTGCGGTCGCCGAAAGAGGCTGAGAAGTGGCTCGCTCGCGTAGGAGTATCCGTTGAACTTATTCCGCACTGACATTTATGAAAATCTTCTGATGGCGCTCGACACGCTATGGCAGCATAAGCTGCGTTCGCTGTTGACGATTCTCGGCGTGGTGATCGGGACGATGACGGTGATTGTGATCGCGGCTCTCGTTTCAGGGATTGACGCGCGTGTGTCGAAAGAGATTGAGTCGTTCGGAACAAATTCGGTTTACGCTTACAGGTTCGACCCCGGCTTCAATTTCAACCCGTCGGCGGAAGAGCGGATGCGTAAACCCCTCAGCTACGAGGACGCACTGGCGATAGCCGCCGAGTGTCCGTCGGTGACGTTCGTCGTACCGTTCATGTCCCCGGTGGATTTCACCGCCGGGCCATTTACCGAGCGCGTTAACGTGCGGCACCGCGAGATCGAGATGACGAACGCGACCGTTCAGGGGACGCTCCCCGCTTATTTCAGGATGGGCGTCACGACGATTACCGAAGGACGGTTTTTCACCGAAGAAGAAAACACGCGCCGCGCAGACGTAGCCGTTATCGGAAGAGATGTGGCGAACACTTTGTTTCCCTTCACCGAGGCAGTCGAGCGGGAGTTAATGATTAACGGTCGTGACTACAAGATCGTCGGCGTGCTGGCCGAACGCGAGACATTCCTTGTGGGCGCGGAAGACCCGAACAACGAGAACAAGGCTGTCTATCTTCCATACCTGACGTTAAAGCAGCTTTACCCCGACGTTGACGACAACTTCATCATGGCGCAGGCCGCGCCCGGAAAACTGATGCAGGCGCTCGAAGAGATGCGCGACGTTTTGCGTAAGCGAAGAAAAGTTCCGCTCAGCAAGCCCGACAATTTCGGCGTCCAGACATCGGATCAAATCATCGAACAGTTCGGCGCGATTACCGGTGGCGTCTTCGCGCTGATGGTGGCGATTTCTTCCGTCGGACTTTTAATCGGCGGCATCGGCGTGATGAATATTATGCTGGTCTCCGTAACAGAGCGGACGAAAGAGATCGGTGTGCGCAAGGCCATCGGCGCGCGGCGGCGCGACATCATCACACAATTCCTGATCGAGGCCGCGACGCTCACCGGACTCGGCGGCGTGATTGGCATCATCGCGGGCTGGTTGATCGCGCTGTTAATTCAGACGTTCATGCCGACTTACGTTCCCTTGTGGTCGCCGATTGTCGGCTTCGTCGTGTCGGTCGGACTCGGCGTCGGCTTCGGTTTGTGGCCCGCGTGGAAGGCCGCCCGCCTCGACCCGATTGAGGCGCTCAGGTACGAATAACGGTGATGAGTGATGGGTAATAAGTGATGGGTAAGAGCGAATGTTTTCTTATCACCCATCATCTATCACTATTTATTGGTCTATAATTTTCGGGTGTGATAATTTCGCAATTGCCTGTTAAGCCTTTGAGTTCGGTTGAAACATTCCTGTATGAGACGCGCTATCTACCCAGGTTCGTTCGACCCGGTGACTAACGGTCATCTCGACATTATCGAGCGGGGGTGTAAGCTCTTCGACGAGATTATCATCGCCATCCTCGTCAACCCGGAGAAGCAGGCGCTCTTCACCATTGAAGAACGCTGCGAGATTTTGCGCGAGGTGATCGACGAGATTGACGGACGCTCGTGCCATCTCATTGTGGAATCCTTTGAGGGCTTGCTCGTTAAATACGCCGTCGAGCGCGACGCCGACGCCATCGTGCGCGGCATCAGAGCGATTTCCGATTACGAGTACGAATTGCAGATGGCCTTGATGAACCGCCGGCAGGAGCCGCGCATCGAGACCGTGTTTATGATGTCGGCGGAGGCTTACTCTTACGTCAGCTCGCGTCTCGTCAAAGAAGTGCTTCAACTCGGCGGAACAATCGAAGGTCTCGTGCCCGCTTCGGTCGAAGCGCGCATGAGGAAGAAATATGGCGGGTACTGGCGACCTTCATAACGAGCAACTTTCCTTCGTAGACGATTCACGTTTTAACTGACTAGAACGACTGACAAAGCTAATGACCATGATTCAACAACCCGTTAAAGCAATAGAGTTTTCCCCATCCGAAAATGTGGCGCGGATGCAGCCGTCCTCGACAATGGCGGCGATGCAGGCGGCGGTGGCGTTGCGCGCCGCAGGGGTGGACGTTGTTGACTTCGGCCCCGGCGAGCCGGATTTCGACACGCCCGAACACATTAAGCTCGCCGCGATTGAAGCGATCCGCGCCGGCAAAACCAAGTACACGCCGACCGCCGGGACGCGCGATTTGCAGCGCGCCATCATTGATTTCTACGAGCGCGAATTTGGTGCCCACTACGAGCCTTCTGAAGTGATGGCGACGGCGGGCGGCAAGCAGGCGATCTTCAACGCCGTCGTGACTCTCGCCGGACGGGGCGACGAGGTTTTGATTCCGAAGCCGTACTGGGTAACATTCCCCGAAATCGTCACCTTCGCCGGCGCGACTCCGGTTTATATCGAGACTGAAGAAACCGATTTCATTCTCACTGCCGAACAAGTCGAGCGCGCGATTACGCCGCGCACCAAGCTCCTGATTATTAACTCGCCGTCGAATCCATCGGGGCGCGTGATTCCGCCGGCGGAGTTTAAGAAGATTCTCGAAGTCGTCGCCGAGCGCGGCATCTATGCGATCTCCGACGAATGCTATCTCAAGTTCGTCTATGCTCCCGCCGAAGTCTTCAGCGCGGCGAGTCTCGCGCCCGAACTTCGCGCGCGTCTGTGCATCGCCGGCTCGTTCTCGAAAACCTACGCGATGACGGGCTGGCGTATCGGCTACGCGCTCGCGCCCGCCGCTTGGACGCGCGAGATGCTCACCGTGCAGAGCCACTCGACGAGCAACCCGAACTCGATGACGCAGAGCGCGGCGGCGGAAGCGTTCAACGGCTCGCAGGATTGTGTCGCCGCGATGCTCGCCGAATACCGCAAGCGGCGCGACTGGCTCATTGGTGCGCTGTGCGAAATTCCCGGCATTCGCTGCACGCAACCCGAAGGCGCGTTCTACGCTTTCCCGGACGTGCGCGGCTGCCTCGGCGGCGAGATAAAAACTTCCGCTGAATTTTCCGACCTGCTACTTC
>JBPCPQ010000471.1:0-14013 GCA_050999015.1 Pyrinomonadaceae bacterium
AGTGAGCGCGCCGCTCCCCGAAAGATTTTAGCGCGGGTTCGGAGTGGCGTAATAGCCTTCTTTACTGCGCACGAACAGGCGCGGCAATCCGCGCGGCGGCTGCACCTTTATCTTAATTTTCCGCCACTTACCGTCGGTGGTGAAGTTCGCCGGTCGGTAGCCGATGGAGTATTGGTTGCGTAGCTCAAGCGCGATCCGCTCGAAGGTGTCGTTCATCTCGGCGGCAGTGCCGGGGAAAAACGCCTTGCCGCCGGAGACTCCGGCGAGTTCTTCCAGAATCGAGCGCCCCGCGATGCCGAGCGAACTGCCGTCGTCGTGGCCGCTGAGAATCCCGACAGCATAAATGATCACGTCGGACTCTTTTAATAATCTGCGCAACTCGCTGAAAGTATAACGCGAGCTGTTGTCTTGGCCGTCGCTAATGAGTAGGACGGCGCGCTTTGGGTGCGTCCCGCGTGTGACCTTCTCGACGCCGAGATAGCAGGCGTCGTAGAGCGCCGTCTGCCCTTTAGTCTGGATGAACGTCAATTTATCTAACAGCGCGTCGCTGTTGCGCGTGCGGTCGAGCAGGAGTTGCGCGCGGGAGTTGAAGCCGATCAGGAAATACTCGTCGCTCGTGTGGCTGGTTTCGATGAAGCGCATTAGCGCCTGACGGGAGCGCGAAATTTTGTCGCCGTTCATCGAGCCGGAGACATCGAAAATCACGCCGAGGCTGACGGGCGCGTCTTCGTCGCTGAAGAAGGTAATATCCTGCTGTTGCTTTTCGTCGAAGATGCTGAACGCCTTCTGGCCGAGGCCGGTGACGAAGCGTCCATACATGTCCGTTACCGTGACCGTCAGGGTAATTAGATCGGCGTTAACAATCACGGGCTTGTCGTGATCCACTTCACCGAGAGATCGCGGCGGCGTCTGCGACTCCGGCTTTGTCGTGGACTCACCCGTTATCGCAGGAGTAGGCTTTTCTTTTTTCTGCTCCCCTTGTTGTTGGGCGAAGCTCGCCGGGGCGGCGGCGAGCGCGACGGAAAAGATGACGAGAAGGGAGACATGCGCGACTTCGATAACTGCGGTGCGGCGCTGTGCTCTCATAAGACCCTCCAGAATTTAAGGGCGCTCCGCCTTTCGCAGCGGGGCGTAAACCTTTGGGTGTCGTCCGGCGCAGCCGCTGTCGAAACGGTACTCGTATCTGACAGTTCGGTTGTTTGGCGAAACTCAAAAAGCGGTGGATGGGGAGACTTTCGGTTTCGAGATGCATTGTAGGCCACGACCCGACGACGCGCAAGATACAATTTCACAAGTCGGTCAATGTTTCGATGCAGAAGTTTCAAATTTCGTGTCGGACGTGATGCGTTTCAATCTCCGAACCCGGAACTTCCGCCGCGACGTGACGTGTAGACACACGCACACGAGCGTTGTCTGAGCCGGCAGCGCCTTCTGACCGCTCGTGCGCCGCGTGGTATACTCTCGCGATTATTTGAAAGGTTGATTAGGCTGCTGATTCCATCGGTTAACCGGTCAGATTAAGAATCCCGACAGTCAAGCACTAACTGTAACGAGCGATGGCCGAGTTTATTTGTCGGATGGGAACGCCTGCGGGCGAAGTGGTGACGCGCACAATCGAGGCGATTGGCGTGCAGGAGGCGCGCACACGCCTTGAAGGTGAAGGGTTTCGCGTTTTCTCCGTGGTGCCGCCGAAGCGCGCGGGGGTCGCGGCGTTTACGCGCGGCGGCAAGTCCGGCACACAGGCGCGCGTCAAGGCAGGCGATTTCCTTCTTTTCAACCAGCAGCTTGCGGCGTTGATTCGCGCCGGCATTCCGATCCTGCAAGCCGTCTCGATGCTCAAGCGGCGGGCGGCCAGTTCGCGCCTGCGCGCTGTTCTGGCAGATGTCGAGGAGAAGATTCGCGGCGGCGTCGCGCTCTCGGCGGCCTTCGCTGAACAGGGCGGAATTTTCCCGCGTATCTACACCGCGTCAATTCTCGCGGGCGAGCGCTCCGGCGCGCTCGACGAGGTGCTCATTCGCTACGTCGCGTACATGCGGCGCGGCGTCGAGATTCGCCGCAAGATTCGCGGCGCGCTTGCGTACCCGATTTTTCTTCTGCTGGCCTCGTTCGGGATGGTCGCGTTTCTGACCGTCTACGTCGTGCCGCGCATGTCGAGCCTGTTCGAGGGTTTCGGCAGGGGCTTGCCGACGATCACCGTCGTCGTCGTCGGACTCTCCGATTTCATGTCGCAGAATTTCTACTGGGTCGTGCCGCTTGCTCTCGGTTTGGGCGTTGCGTTCTGGTTCTGGTCGCGCACGCTGGGCGGAAAACTCACGATTGATCGGACGCTGCTGAAACTGCCGATTGTCAGCGCGCTTTTGAAACAACTCGCGGTGGCGCAGATCACTCGAAGCCTTTCGACGCTTCTGGCGGGCGGCATCACGCTCGTCGAGTCGTGGGAGATTGCCGCCGAAGCGATTACCAACCGCGAGTTGCGCGCTCGTAGCTCGGCGATTCTGCCGATGATTCGTGAGGGACGGTCGTTCACGGAAAGTTTAGAGGCCGCCGGTTGGATTCCCGAATTGGCGCTTGATATGATCGGCGTCGGCGAGCGTTCGGGGAGTTTACGCGAGATGCTGGAAGAGGTCGCCACGTTCTACGACGCCGAGTCGGAGGTGCGCCTCGAACAGTTGACGACCGTGCTCGAACCTGCGATTCTGCTGGTGATGGGCGGCATCGTAATCACGATTCTGCTGGCGATTTACCTCCCCATAATTCAGTCAATCTCGAACGTGACAGGCCGCTAATTACAAAGGCATCTTTCACCCTTCGGATGCCGTCTCATTAGTCCACATGAAACAAGCCTCGGAAGAATTGTTGGAAGCGTCGCCCGCCTTTGGAGGCGCGACCGAGCGCATCACGCCCGAAGATTTACTGCCGCTTCCGCAGGAAAATGAGCCGCCCGAAGTGCGCGCCGCACGGAGCCTCGCGGGGCGCTACCGCCTGCCTTACGTTGATTTGCTTCCGCCCGACGGCGAGTCGCCGATTGATTACGCGGTGCTGGCAGAACTTCCGGTTGATTTGATGGTGCGCCACCAGTTTGTGCCGCTCAGGCGCGAAGGTCGCCGCCTGCACGTGGCGATGGCCGACCCGACCGACCTCGAAACACTCGATGAATTGTCGGGCGCGTTGCGCGCGCAGATCGTCCCGTCGGTGGCGACCGCCGGCGCGATTGACGTGGTGCTCCGCAAAGGCGACGCGACGCAGCGTGTGCTCCAAGAGGCGACCTCAAGTTTTCGCATCTCCCTTGTCAAAGAAACGGAACACGGCGAAGAAGTCTTAGACCTCGACCGCCTGGCGACCGACTCGGAGATGTCCTCGATCATCAAGCTCGTTGACACCATCGTCTATCAGGCGATGGAATCTCGCGCCTCCGACATCCATATCGAGACCCGCGACACCGAGGTGCAGGTCAAATACCGCATTGACGGCGCGCTCTACGCGAAGGTCGAGCCGATTGACCTTGCTTACCACCAGACGCTCATCTCGCGCATCAAGGTGATGTCGGAACTCGACATCGCCGAGCGCCGCGTGCCGCAGGACGGGCGTTTCCGCGTGCGCTACAAAGGTCGCCGCGTAGATTTTCGCGTTTCGATTATGCCGACCGTACACGGCGAAGACGCGGTGATTCGTATTCTCGACAAAGAGCAGATTAACGAGTCGTTCCGCAACCTCGATCTGAACGTCGTTGGCTTTGCCGAAGAAGATGTCAGGAAATTCCGCCGCTACATTGCCGAGCCTTACGGCATGGTGCTCGTGACGGGACCGACCGGCTCAGGCAAGACGACGACGCTCTACGCTGCGCTCAACGAAATCAGAAACGAAGAAGACAAGATCATCACGATTGAAGACCCGGTCGAGTACCAATTGCACGGCATCACGCAGATTCCGGTCAACGAGAAAAAAGGTCTGACGTTCGCGCGCGGCTTGCGCTCGATTCTGCGCCACGACCCCGACAAGATCATGGTCGGCGAGATTCGTGACAACGAAACGGCGCAAATCGCCATTCAATCCGCCTTGACCGGCCACCTCGTATTTACTACCGTCCACGCCAACAACGTGATTGACGTAATCGGGCGCTTCCTGAATATGGGTGTCGAGCCGTATAATTTCGTGTCATCTTTGAACTGCGTGCTGGCGCAACGCCTCGTGAGAATGCTCTGTACCGTGTGCCGCCGCCAGTATCATCCGAGCGAAGAAGAATTGCTGGAATCAGGACTGAGACCATCGGAGCACTGCGACAAAATCTTTTACATGAGCGTCGGCTGCGACGCCTGCAATCACACGGGCTATCGCGGGCGCACGGCGATTCACGAGTTGCTCGATTTGTCAGACAATATCCGCGAGATGATTATTGACCGCCGCCCGGGATCGGAAGTGCGCCGCACGGCGGAGGCTGAGGGACTCGCTTCGCTGCGCGAGTCGGCGCTGAGCAAAGTATTCGCCGGCATCTCGACGCTGCACGAGATTAACCGCGTCACCTTTGTTGAGGAAATCAATTCTCAAGGTGAGGGGAAAACGGAAGGCAGTAAGCAGTAGGCAGCGGGCAGAAGGCAGTAAAGGGCAGGCAGAGTTTCACGATGATTGCAGCCTGCTTGATGCTACTTCGCTTTTGGGAACTGATATTTACTACGCGACGTGTAAGTGTCCGGGCAGAGAGAGGGCACAAGTAAAGCAAACGGCTTCGAGTGCCGCCCGGAGACAGATAATTTGTTGATTGATGGCTCGCCGCCCCAGCAGAGCCGGACGGAGTAAGAACCATGATGAAATCCTTCACTCGCACCCGTTCATGTGCGTCCCTCTTAATCGTTGTCTGTCTCCTTTTCGCGCCGATGACGGTGTTGGCGAAGAAGAAGGGCGAGAAAAGTTTCAAGCGCGGCCTCGAACACGAAATGGCGCAGCAGTGGGACAAGGCGGCGCAGGAATTCGCGCTCGCCGTCGCCGCGCTACCTTCAGACCCTGAGTACCAACTTCACTACCGGCGCTCCATTTTCAACGCCTCCCAGTTGTTTATGCAGAAGGGACGCGCGCTCGCCGAGCAGGGCGATTACACCGGCGCGTACAACGCTTTCCGCCAAGCTTACGGCTACGATCAAGTCAACGAGCTTGCGCTCTCGGAGATGGGGCGGATGCTGCGTCTCCAGCGCGAGAAAGAGGGTCTTGGCGACTCGCCCGATCCTAACTTACGCGGGACGGATTCCGGCGCGCGCGTTGCGCCGACATCCTTTCAGAACGGTGGCGGCCGCGATCCGCGCGTGGCGACGCCGGATGATTCGCTGCCCGCCCGCGCCGAAAAGCTGCGCGTCATCAACTACAGTGGCAAACTGGAACCGTTCATTCGCCAACTGGCCGAAGAGCTTAACCTGAACGTCGTTTTCGACCGCGACTTCGCGCAGAGGGGAAATCAAGAGATCAAGATTACTCTGCGCGACGTGACGACGGCCCGCGCGCTCGACTACATCTTCACGTCGCAGGGTCTCTTCTTTCAAAAGCTGGATCGCCGCACGATTCTCGTCGCCGATCAGCAGAAGCGTCCGCAGTATCAGCAACTCGTGTTGCGTACCTTCTACGTCTCGAACATGACGCCGGAAGAAGCGCGCACTTTGGTGCAGCAAGCTCTCGCGGGGCCGGGTCGTCCCGCGCCGGCGATTTACGTCAACAAAGAAAGTAACAGCCTCACCGTGCGCGACGCGCCGGAGACGATTCGCATTATCGGCGAGTTGTTGCAGAGCGTTGACAAGGAGCGCGCCGAAGTCGTTATTGACGTGAACATATACGAAGTGTCGCGCACCGACCTGCAAAGATTGGGTGGACAACTCGGCAGCGGCGACACGCTCGGTACTTTGGGAGGCACAAGCCCGTTCGCCTTTGGCCTCGGCGGCAGCAGTCAGGTGGCGCAACAATCGCTCTTCGGTGCCGCCCCAACCGCCCTCGGCGCGGCGATTGTGATTCCGTCGCTCGTCCTTTCGGCGCTCCAGAGCAACACTAACACGCGACTCGTTTCTTCGACGCAACTTCACGCCTTCGACCGTGAGCCGTCGTCAACGAGCGTCGGTCGCAAAGTGCCGATTCAGACGGGCGTTGCGCCGTCCTACAATTACGGCAACCCGGTGGGCGGCACGACCGGGGGAGGAACAGTTGCCAATCCGGGTGTCTTCGGTAGCAGCGGGTATCCGATTATTCAGTATGAGCAGACGGGGTTGGATTTGAAGTTCACGCCGACGGTATATCCGAATCTGGATGTCCAGATCAAGATGGAAATTAACTCGTCGGATGTGGTAGGCGCAGCCGGGGGAACGAATCTCACGCCGGTTCTGAGCAACCGTAAAATCTCCGGCGTCGCGCGCGTGCAAAACAACCGGACGATGATGCTCGCCAGCATCGCACAGGACAGACAATCAACCGGGCGCGACGGCATCCCGCTGCTCGGCTTAATCCCGGTCATCGGACGCCTGTTCAGCACGCCGCGCCGCGATAACGACCAATCCGACATCGTTATTACCGTGACGCCGCACGTACTGCGCGCGCCCGACGTGACGCCGCGCGATCAGGAACTGCGTCCGGGCGGTTCGTTGCAAGCGCCGGCAACCGAGACGCTCGAAGCGATGGTGCGCGACGCGGATCGTGAGGAACAACTCGCCGCCGCGCGCCGGCTGCCGAACAAGGTTTCAATTCAATTGCCCAACGGAGAAGTTCCGGCCTTCGTGCCCGCGCCGAAAGTGTTGATGGGCAGTGCGGACACAACCGCGAGTACGGCAGCCAATGCCGCAACGACGACGGCGAACGGCGCGTTACCTGCGCTCAATGTTGCGGCGACGGATGCGCCCCCGCCGATAGTCCCTGCCGTGAGTGTTTCTGCGAGCGCGGCTGAATTGCGCCTCGTGCCGGAGAGTCAGGAGATGCGCGTCGGCGAGAAGCGTCGTTTGATGCTTGTCTTAAAGACTGACGCGCCGCTCAATCTCGCAACGGCCACGCTCCGCTTCGATCCGCGCGTCATCGCGGTGCGCTCCGTCTCGAAGGGCGCGTTGTTCGGCGAGAAGACCGCCGCGCCGATTATTATGCAGTCACTTGACCCGCAAGGTGTGCTGCTCGTCTCCGTTACGCCTGCGTCCGTCGCTCCGACTTTCTCCGGCGAAGGCGTCATGTTAATGATCGAAGTCGAAGCGCTCGCGCCGGGCGAAAGCGCCGTCAGTTTCGATTCCGACAAGGTGAAGTTTATCGCCGCCGACGCCCGCAACGTCAAAATACAAGTCGTCCAAAGCAAGGTGAAAGTCACGCAATAAAACATTAGGGGGAAAGGGGAAATGAGAAAAAGGGGAAAGGGTAAAACCAAATCGCAAGAAAAGAACAGACGTTTTTTTCTTTCCCTTCCCCCCTTCCCCCTTTCCCCTCAAAAGTCCTTTCGTGGATTCTCGCTCATCGAGTTGGTCATCACGATGACGGTGCTGAGCATTTTAACGCTCGGCGTCGTGCCGCTCGTTAAGACCTCGGTGAAGCGCGCACGCGAGCAGCAACTGCGCGACACGCTTCGGGGAATGCGCGAAGCGATCAAAGAATTTCGCCGCGATGGGGTCGGCGTGCAGTGCGGCACGGGGGGCGCGACGACTTTGCCGCAGGGACAACCGGGCACTGGTGTTGTCGCACCGCCGATTGATCCGCGTAGCAAGGTGATGATTAGCGATTGCACGATCTTCAAAGTCGAAAACCCGGATCATTACCCGCCGACGCTCGAAACTTTAGTTGAAGGCGTCAACATCATCCCGCGCGGCGTCCCACTTGCTGGCGGCACCGAGGGGAATGCGACTGACAACAAGCTTCTGTCCACGAGGAAGAAAGTTTACCTGCGCGCGATTCCAATTGACCCGACGACGGGCAAGGCCGAATGGGATTTACGCTCCTCTTATGACGAAGCGGACGCATCGGACTGGGGCGGCGAGAACGTGTTCGATGTGCGCTCGAAATCTTCGGGCACGGCGCTGAACGGTGAGAAGTAGGCGGACTGGGAAGACAACACGGGGGCCGGGGGCCGGGGGCCGGGGGGCAGCCCTAAATTCTTTACCGACCTCTAACCCCCGACCCCTGACCCCCGCTCGCGGATTTACGCTGCTCGAATTGATGATTGTCATTTCGATTATCGTTATCCTCGCGATGGTGGTGCTGCCGCAGTACAACAAGGTGGTGCTACAGGCGCGCGAGGCGAGGTTGCGCTCCGACTTGTTTGAAATGCGCAAGTTGCTCGACCAGTACGGTGCCGACAAGGGCAAAATGGCGCAATCGCTCGATGAGTTGGTAAGCGCGGGCTACCTGCGCGACATCCCGGACGACCCGATGACTGATGAGCCTAATTGGGTGGTTGTGATGGGCGAAGACCCAAACTCGTCGGACGGCGGACAGGGAATCGCCGATGTGTGCAGCGCCTCGCCGGACACATCATCAGAAGGCACACCTTACAGCGATTGTGCGAGTTGGTGAGGGGAGAGATTTGCGATTTTTGATTTGCGATTTGCGATTGCCGGAATCACAAATTCTACTCTCGTATCCCTGATGACGAATCCCAAACGCAAACTTGAAATCACAAATCCGCCCACGCGCAGAACGATCAACCGTTTCCTAAAATCGCAAATCGGCAATCGCAAATCAAAAATCCATTCATGAATCCATTCGCAAAATTGCTTTATCCGCGTCTGCCGTCGGCGGCAATCGGCTTGTCGGGCGAGGGGGCAGGCGTGGTGGCGCTGGATCGCCGCCGCGACCTGTTCGCCGTCAAACGGGCGGGGTACGTTGCGTTGCCCGACGGCCTTGTGCGTCCGCATTTCGATGAGGCGAATATTACCGACGCGAACGAACTGGAGGAGATTCTGGCCGAGTTGGTGACGAGCACGGGACTCGTGAAGCAACATCGCTGGTCGGTGGCGTTGCCCGAGGCGGCGACGCGCACCACGATTTTAACCACAGAGAGTGCGGCTGCGTCGGGCACGGAGTTGGAAGAAGTGTTGCGCTGGAAGATTGAGCGCAGCATTTCTGCTCCGCTCGACGAGCTGCGCGTTTCGCGCGAGCGCATTTCGTCGGACGCGCAGGGACGCGCCCGTTATCTTGTTGCCGCCGTGCGCCTCGCGGTGTTGAACGAATATGAGTCTGTGTTCGAGTCGCTCGGATGGCGTGCCGGTTTGATTCTGCCGCGCCACATGGGCGAAGCGTGGTGGCTGATGAGCGGTGATCGCGCCGTCGCAACAGATTCGCTGCTCGTCAGCACGCACCGCGACGGCTTCACCGCTGTCCTGCTGCGGCGCGCTCAGCCGCTCGTCGTGCGCGGCGTGTTGTGCGAACCCGCAGACCGACACGACGAGCTTTATCGCTTCCTGCTTTTTTATCGTGACCGCATTGCATCGCCGGAAGACGTAGAAGGCGCACCGCCCGAAACAATCGGGCGTGTACTCATCACGGGCGATGGATTCGACCGCGACGAGGCCAGCGCCATCATCGCCGAAACGCTTTCATCATCACCGCAGATACTCGGCGCGGAAGACGTGCGCCTCGCGCTCCCGCCCGGCGACCTCGAATTCAAAACGCTCGCCGCGCCGACCGGCCTCGCGGCTTTGGCCTGGTCTTGAAGGCAGAGGTCGGAGGTTAGAGGTCAGTGAAGACAAAACTGACCTCTGACCTCTGCTCTTGAAACTTTCGCCGTCGGCGGGGCGTACCATCACAGCATCATGCGTATGAATGCACAGGCTTTTGCCTTAGAAAATATCGCGAGCGCGAGTGATTGCGACCTCGTGACAAAAGCGATTGCCGGGCGCGAAGACAGCTTCGAGGAATTGGTGCGCCGTTACCAGCGTCCGCTCGTCGCCTACGTCTATCGGATGGTCGGCGATTACGACTCGGCGCTTGATCTGACGCAGGAAGTCTTCATCAAAGTTTATAACTCGCTCACCCGCTATCGCTCGGAATACAAATTTTCAACGTGGATTTATCGCATCGCGCACAACGCCGCGATTGACCATTTGCGGCGTCACGGCAACGGTCGTCTTGAAGAATTGGAACGCGAGGGCGACGACGGCGCGTGTACTTATGAAAAGCCGTTCGCAAGCGCTGCACTGACCCCCGAGCAGCAGAGCGAGCAGGCCGAGCGCCGCGCCGAGATTGAAGAGGTTGTGCAGAATCTACCTCAGTCATACAGAGAACTGATTGTGCTGAGGCACGCACACGACATGAGTTACGACGAGATTGCGGAAGTCACGGGTCTGCCGCTCGGCACCGTCAAGAATCGCATCTTCCGCGCCCGCGAGGCGATGCGCGCCGATCTCGTCGAACGCGGCATCACGAGCGTCGGGGGGTGAAGAATGGCGGAAGGCATGACACACAAAAGCTCCTGCGAGCGCCTTGACGCTTCCGCCTACCTTGATGGTGAATTAGACAACGCCGCTTCTCTGTATTTCGAGGAACACATCAGAGAATGCTCTTCGTGCGCGGTGACGCTTGCCGAACAGAGACGTTTGCTGTGCCTGCTCGATAATGCATTCGGCTCGCCGTCGGAAAAGAAACTTTTGCTTCCCCCAAACTTCGCCGAAGTCGTCACGGCGCGCGCCCAGTCGGACATGAGCGGCGTCCGTTGTCGCTCCGAGCATCGGCGCGCTCTTCTACTCTGCGCCGCGCTCACTTTCGCCGCGTTCGCTTTGCTCGGTGCCGCCAATCTCGATGCCATGTTAGCGCCAATCGGCGGTGCCGCGCGTATTTTCGGAAGCATCCTCCTGATGGTCGCCCGCTTCTTCGCGGACGCAGTCGGTAGTCTGGCTGTGATCCTTCGCGCCGCCGGCGGGCATCTCCCCATTGATCCCCCTTCGCTCAAACTCTTTGTGTGGACGCTTCTGGCCTCGGCGGTAATTCTGTTGCTACGCCTGATCGGGAGCTATCACCGCACGCGCGCTTCTGAATGATAGTTTTCAGCAGAGCGTTGGTCTCAAGGTTCTCCCCTTAAAACTGACAGCCGCTTTAATGAACAGCATTCTTCCTCAGACTTGGCATTTGTATTCGCTTGGCCGCGTCGTTGCGAAGACTTCGGCGGCGGTGATGCTGCTGGTCGTCGCGGTCATTGCCGCTTACGGCGCGCAAGAGGCGGGGGCGGTCGGCGCCGCGCGTGAGAATGAACAGCCCCCGCTCGTCGTCGAGGGCGAGAGCGCGAGCGACGTGTTCGGACTGGGCCGGTCTGTGGTCGTTCGCGGCAGCGTGCGGCACGGCGTCGTGTCGTTCGGCGGCGACGTGATTGTGGAAGGTCGCGTCGAAGGCGACGTGGCGGCGGTGGGCGGGTCGGTTAGGCAGATTCCCGGCTCATTCATCGGCGGCGATGTGATCGTGATCGGCGGCGCGTATCATCACGGGAAAAGCGCGCCGGGGCGCGACCCCCGAAGTAAGACTCTGATGTACGCGGGCTACGAAGAGGAGTTGCGAGAGTTGGCGCGTCATCCGGCGTCGCTGTTGACGCCGCGCCTGTCGCCCGTATACATCGGGCAGCGTGTGCTGTCGGTGCTGTTTTGGTTCATCCTGTCGCTCGCGCTCACCGCGATGTCGCCCGGTGCAATCAGCCGCGCGGTTGCACGCTTGCAGTTGACGAATTTACGCGTTGCCGTGATCGGCGTCGTCGGGGCGTTCGTGCTGACGTTCGGCAGCACGGTTTCTCTCAAACTGCTGCCACCCGCGCTCGGCGCGACCGTCGGCATGATGACGCTACTCTGCCTTCTGATTTCATACGTGTTCGGACGGGTGGTGATTCATGCGGCGACAGGGCGCTGGCTACAGCGCCAATTGTTGTCGGAGGAAAGGCGCTCGGAGTCGGTGGCCTTGCTACTAGGCGCGGGATTCTGGGCGGTCATGCTGACACTGCCTTACGTCTGGCCTCTGCTGGTCGCCGGACTCGTCGTCGCGAGCTTAGGCCTGTCCCTCACCGCACGTTATCGGCTTGGCTGGAAGCGCACTTGAAAGCTGCAAAAGTCGCCGCCGCTACTTCTCACAACGCATCACCACAATTTCTTCATCCGTCATAGTTTTCTCTACTACTCCGGCGGCATTCGTCGGGCTATTACGCAAAGGCATCCGCTTGTTGGGAATCCATCTCTGAAACGTGTTGGCGTGAGCGAAGCCGTGCTGTTCAAAGAAACATCGAATCGCCGCGTCGGTCGGAAGCGTGATGCCTTTGACTTTGCGGTTTCCGACAACGTAGCAGGCATGGCCGCCGCGTTTGATTGAACACGAAACGCGCGCGATTGAGGCTTCAAGATGTGAATAAAAAGATGCTACCTCACAGGCGCGTTTCTCATCTTTGTGTCTGATTGATTCAATAGCTTGATTCAACTCAATGCTGGGAAATATAGCAACGCTTTTCCTCGTGCCTCCGCCCATCAACTTCCGATCAGTTTTCTCTGGTGACGGCAATTCCAACCACGCGGAAGACAGGCGCGAATATTGTCCATACGCGACGGTCGTGTGAGAATCGCCGTAGGGCGGAGAAGTCACCACGATGTCTACACTTTCTTGAGGGACGACATCATCAAATATGTTCGACGTGCTATCGAGTTCGTAGATGCTCGCGCGCGGGACGGCTTCGAGCTTACGTAAGCGAGCGAGAAAACCATGCAAGCCGGCCAAGTTGCGTTGAAGTTTCGTCGCCATCATGCCGAATACATCCGGCTCGAATCTTTCCAGCCTCTCGGTTTCGTAACGATACAACTTGAATTCTTCATTTCGCGTATTAGAACTCTCCCGCACGGTTTCGCTAAACGCGACTTGGAAAAACAATCGTATTAACCCATCCGTCCGTTCATCAATAAAACATTTCAAGGCGCTCAACTTTTCAATGACGTGCGGCTTGAACCAAAAATCGAGCCGGCTAATTCCGGCGATGCGCTCCGGCACACTTACTGATTTCGACTGCCGGATGAATTTCTCCATTTCGGTGATACGACTTTTCAATTCGGAGGGATCGGGCGTAGAAGTTTTGGCCTTTGCGATCAGACAAGCAAGAGGGTTCAAATCAACTCCCACGATGTTGATGCCTCTGACCATGCCCTCGACGAGAGATGTCCCACTCCCGCAGTAAGGGTCGAGCATTAGCTTAGCGTTCGGCGCGTAAAGGTTTAACAGCTTGCCCGCTACCTGCGGAATCATGCGGGCAGGGTAGTCGTGGTAACAATGTGTCAAGTCACGAGTCGCCGCCGTCGCGAAAGTCCAGTCGGGCGATTCTGACACGGCTTCGTCAGCGTTCCAGAGATTTGTCGAGTATGACATTCTTTATTCCATGCGAGCTAAACAATCTGAAGGGCGTGCAACTTGCGCGCCGTCTCCGGTCTCAAAGATAATCATGTCTTACCGCACAAATTTGCGCCAGAATTATAAAGTTACTAAACGCGCTCGGAGAAACTGATGAACAAGTTTTCATTGATACTTCTTTTATCGCTTGTCATACCGGCCGAAGCAACTGCCACCGCAACGGCACAGAGACAAACCCGCGAGAAGGCGACCGGGTCAGCGGTTCGCAAGTCGCCGCCGACTAAAGTGACGACCGCCGACAAAGTAAGTCCCGCGCCGCCGGCTTCAGAAACGCAGACTTCATCCGCCTCGCTGGTTGCCGGCGGCGAAGAATCGTGCGGTTGTGAATCGCCGATTCCCGAAGTGTTGGCAATCGTCAACGGGGTCAAGCTTGGGCTTCGAGATATTGATACGCCGGACGGACAATTGGAAGAACAACGGCGCAAGGCCGAAGCCGAAGTGATCGCGGCGCGACAGCGCGAACTCGAACGACAGGTTCACGCGAAACTGTTCGACGCCGAAGCAAAAAAGCGCGGCGTCACGACAAAAAAACTGCTCGACGAGGAAGTTAACGCGAAAGTGACGCAGCCGACCGACGCGGAAGCCCAAGCCTTCTACGACGCGAACAGAGCGCAGATACAAGGTGAGTTCAAGGAAGTTAAAGAGGAAATCATC
>JBPCPQ010000400.1:0-1674 GCA_050999015.1 Pyrinomonadaceae bacterium
TCTGAAAATAAAAAAAAAAAAAACACATCCCGTGTCTCGGGAGCGGGGCGCCAACCGTTTTTCCTCCCCCCGCTCTTCGGATTTCGGTGCGGGAAACTTTAAGCCTCGGAAAGTGGTTTGGCTGCCCCGGCGTCAGTAGCCTTTTTCGTCGGCGTCTTACGCTTGCTCGTCGTCGTGGTGGCGTCGCCGCCAGCGGTGCTTTTACGGCGTGTGCCTTTTGCTTTCGGCGACTCTGGGTTAATAACGGAATCAATAATCTCCGACACCGCAGTTGACGCCTCGCTTACCAAATCACTCACCCCGGCGGCGATGTCTGAAGGAATCTCACGCACCGAGGTCGGCAGGATTGTCCGCGCCACTTGCTCGGCGGCGGAGGCGACTGCGCTGAGCGCTTGCGCCGGCGTCTCAGGGGGAGGATTGAGGAGCGCGTCCCAGCGATAACGCCGCTCAATCTGAGGTTGGGCGAGGCGCTTAAAGACCAATTCCGTGACCGAGCCGACGACCCAGTTGTGATAAAACTCGCCGACCGAGTGAAGATCGGCGTCAGGCGCGGGGTTCATGAAATCAATCGCGTATGGCACGCCGTCTTTGATCGCAAACTCGACGGTGTTGATGTCGTAACCGAGGGCGCGGCACAGCGTCCGCACGTCGCCCGTGACGCGCTCGGCCAGCGCGGGCGCGAGGTAGTTCGGGTCGTGAATATATTGTTCGCCGGAGAGGTAAGGCTTACGCGGGTCGTAAGGCATAATCATGACTTCCTCTTGCCCGATGCAGTAGCAGCGCACGAACTGATCGAAGTCAATCATCTCTTGAAGCGTCATGCAGAGCGTGCCGGTCTCGTCATAGACGCGCCACAATTCTTCGAGCGAGTTGACGCGCGAGACGTTCTTCCAGCCGCCGCCATCGAAGGGTTTAATAATCGCCGGCATCCCGACGTAGTTAACGATGCCCTGCCAGTCGAGGGGAAATTCAAGGTTGCGGAGACTATCGCCGGTAACTCCCTTGATGTAGTCCTTCTGCGGCAGCAGGACGGTGCGGGGGATGGCGACGCCGAGCTTTGCCGCGAGCGAGTAGTTAAAAAATTTATCGTCCGCCGACCACCAGAACGGATTGTTGATGACAAGCGTTCCTTCGAGCGCGGCGCGCTTCAAAAAGCCCCGGTAGAAGGGGACTTCGTGCGAGATGCGATCAATGATTAGATCAAAGCTTTTGTTCCAGTCGAGGCGCACGCCGCCGACAGTGACAAACTCAGCGACGACGTCACCGTTTCCGCGTTCGTTGATTTGTTCAATCAAGGCTGCAGGAAAAGATTTTTCCCGGCCAACTAAAAGACCTACGTTTTTCACGATGGTATCCTTTCAATTTTAGGAAGAATAAGAAACAGCAAACACACGTGAAACCAGTGCCGACCATCACTGTCAATCTTCATCTGTGTTATGAAAACTGAGCACTCTACCTGCTTGGCGGAAGCATTGTCAACGCACCGTGAGGCATCCGCGAAACAAAGTTTGGCATCAATTGTGGAGGTCGTAAATCTCGCCGCGCGTGGAGTTAGTATCAAAAGTTGTGGAAATAAGATGAGGCTCTGAAAATAGAGATAGCGTATCCTTGTTGATGCTTAAACAACATTAACCGTCAGTTATCGCTGACAGAAAAGGATACGCTATGAATGAA
>JBPCPQ010000087.1:0-7051 GCA_050999015.1 Pyrinomonadaceae bacterium
TGCACGGTGTTGGCGCGCAGGCGGTCGTTTAAGTTTTTGAAGTCAACGTGGTCGAGGAGTTGATCCTGATTGAAGCACGAAAAGACGAAGCTCTCCGCGCCGGTCTCCGGGTCAACGTGTCTTTGCAGGCACTGCGCACAGACTTCTTTCATCATGCACTGCATCGGGCTGTTGATTGAGCCGATGCCGACATGCGCGCTTTGCAGGTGCGGCGCGAGGACGGTGTGACGCGCCGTCTTGACGGCGGCCATCATGCGGTCGGAGCCGATGGCGATGATGCGGTGTACTTCGCGCAGATCGAACTGCGGCACGCCCAAGCGCCCGTCCGCATAGGCGAGCATCGCTTCGACAATGTTGCCGCGAACGTGTCTGTCCTGCGGGCGGCGCGGCTCCACGCCAGTGCCGGTGTCGGTCGCCCAGATCACTTGATCGGTTGCCGCCTCAATCTCTTCACGCTTGAAGAGGTCTTCACCCTTTTTGTAGCCGGCGAAATAGACGACGCGGTTGTTGTTTTCGCGCATCGCCTTCGCTATCGAAAAGAGCACGGCGTTGCCGAGTCCGCCGCCGGCAAGGAGCACCGTTTCGTTCGACGGTATCTCGGTCGGCGTGCCCGTCGGTCCCATCACGACGACTTGCTGCCCCGGTTGCAGCGTCGCGCATAGACGCGATGACGCGCCCATCTCCAACACGATCATGCTCAACAGCCCGCGCTCTTTATCCACCCACGCGCCGGTGAGCGCCAAACCTTCCATCATCAACTTCGTGTCGTCTACTACCGGCGCGTCCGTCTCGTAGTTTTGCAGGCGGTAAAACTGTCCGGGACGGAATTTGCGCGCCTGCACGGGAGCGCGCACCACGACATCAACAATGGTCGGAGTCAAACGCTCGACGCGCACCACGCGCGCGATTAGATTCTCGTCCAACGTCTCAATCAATTGCGCGAACTTCGATTCACGAAGGGATTGATCTTCAGGGCGGAGCGTAGTTATTTCATCGGCGAACAACGCCGCCACCTGCTCATAGCCGTGCTTCGCGGAGGCCATCGCTCTAACGACGTTCCCGGCATAGACGGGATGGTTGTCGCCGTAGTACGAAATGAACCGCCCGTTGTTTTCGTAGGACGTGAAGAACGCGCTCTCGGCCTTAGCCGCCCGGACGAGATGAAAGTTGCCGTCACCGTTTCTCTCGACTTTGTGCGGCGCGAAAAACTCTCGCCGCTCGTCGAGCGCAAAAGTTCCCGGACATTCCTTCTCATAAATCGTGTTCGGGCTGGTGCCCGCCGCGACGCAGACGGTGCGCGCCGGAAACTTTACCCTCTCTCCCGATGCGCGCCACTTGCCCGTTTCGACATGGAGTCGCATCCGCTCGAAAACTATTCCCTCAACCGCGCCGTGCTCATCCGGTTCGGCTTCGAGCGGGCTTAAGTTCTCGACGAAATTGATTCCTTCTTCGAGCGCCTTCGCCGCTTCTTCGTGATTGAGTCGGTACGCGGGCGAGTCAATCAGGCGCTTACGGTAAACAATTGAGACGCCACCCCACTCGCGCACGAGCGGCACAAAGTCCGGTTCTTCGCCCGCCTCGTGAGCGCGCTTCCGTTCTTCGCGGACGAGGCGTCCGTGCGCGAGAAACTCTTCGTACACGCCACGCTCCTCGGCGTCAAAGCGCGACCACACTTCCTGCTCGCCGAAAACTTCGACAAGCTTTTCGTGACGGTCAAGCAGCTTCTCGACCTGCGCGGGGTAGTAAGCGAACAACTCGGTCGCGGTATCAATCGCGGTGAGGCCGCCGCCGATGACGAGCGCGGGCAGGCGCACCTGTAGATTGGCGAGCGCGTCGCGCTTGAACGCGCCGGTCAGTTGCAGCGCCATCAAAAAGTCGGACGCCTTACGGACGCCGCGCAGAAGGTTGTTCTTCATCCCGATGATCGTCGGGCGTCCCGCGCCCGAAGCAATCGCGATGTGATCGAACCCGAGAGACCACGCATCCTCGATGTCGAGCGTGCCGCCGAAGCGCACGCCGCCGTAAAATTTGAAATGATCGCGCCGCGCGAGCGTCAGATGAATCAGCGTGAGAAAGTTTTTGTCCCAGCGCACCGTGATGCCGTATTCCGAAACGCCACCGAAGCCGGCGAGCGGGCGCGTCTCCAAAGGTGATTCAATCTCCCACCAATCACGAATGGCTCGCGGCACGTTCTTCGCGTCTCCGACTAACTCTTCCTTCAGCGGCTCGATCTTCAACGCATCAACGCCGACGACGCCGAAGCCTTCGTCTAATAGATAGTGCGCAAGCGTGTAACCGGCGGGGCCGAGGCCGATGACGAGCACGTTCCTGCCGTTGTACGGCAGCGCGAAAGGGCGCTTGCGATTGAGAGGATTCCAGCGCGCGAGGAGCGAATAAATCTCGACGCCGAACGGCATTTTCAAAACGTCGGTGAGCACGCCGGTTTCGGCCTGCGGGATGTTGACCGGCTCCTGCTTCTGGAAGATGCACGCCTTCATGCAGTCGTTGCAGATGCGATGACCCGTGCCCGGACACATCGGGTTATCAATCATCACGAGTGCGAGCGCCGCCAGCGCGTCGCCCCGCTTCTGCAACAGATGCATCTCGGAAATTTTTTCGTCGAGCGGACAGCCTTCTAACAGGATGTCGAGCGGATTACGTTTAACCGCGCCGTCTTTGTCGCGCAAGCCCTTCGAGCATGAGTCCTTGTCGCGCTCATGGCAGTAGAGACAGTAGTTAACTTCGTCGAGAACTTCGCGGGGTGTCGCGCGCGAATCGGTCAACTGAAAACCGTCGCGTCGCCGTAGGTTTTCGTCGAGGCCGCGCATTAACTCCGGCACGTCGGCGCGCGAGCGTTCGATCTGCACGAGGTTTTCGTAGTCGAGCGAGTGCGGAAAGCGGAACGAGACCCACCCGCGCACGCGCTCGCGCGCATCGGGTTGTGCAGCATGCGCCGCCGCCCATGCCTCGACGAGACGCAGAGCGCTACGGACAAACGAACCGCCCATGTCCTCGGCAAGATACGGATCATCGCCTTCGGATTGAACAATCATGCGCCCCGCTAATTCGGGTTCCGAATGAAAAAAACTTTCCCGCGCGCGGGAGACTTCCTGTATCACCGCGCGATGAGTCTCTTCATCTCGCGCGTTTTGTGCGACCCCCCCGGTGACGTTTCGCTGCGCGTAAAGTTTTTTGAAGTGGTCTTCCCACGCGAGCAGGTGCGCGGTCATGCGTGCGACGCCCAACTCGTGGTCGTCCGAGAAGGTGTCAACGAAAGCGGCGCGGCGCAGACGTTCGAGATGACCAGTAAGCTCCGCCGCGTTGACGGCCAATGCCCGCACGGCGGGAAGACTCTTGAGCGCGCGGCGCGCGACGAAGTTCTTGAACTGAAAAACCGCGTCTTGCTCGCGCACCGCTTCGATCAGCGCCTCACGATCTTTCTGGATGCCGAACAGTCGCGCGACGAAACGCGAGAGATGCGGCGCGGCGGCAATCAGCAGTTCCGACTCGGCCTTCGTCCCGGCGAGCGCCGCGCCCGCCGCCGCGAGGTAATCCATCAGTTGGCGATGCACGACTGGGTCGGCCTGCTCCACCTCCGCGTAGAAAATTTCCGCCAACTCGCGCAATCGTTCGGGGCGATACAAGTCGGCGTAGGTGAATCCGCTCACGCCGAGTCGCAAATCCGCTCCCGCAGCCTTCGGCGTCGGAAGCGGCGCGTCGTTCGTTTCAGTGGGAGTGTCTTGCATAAAACTGCTGGGAGAGATTATTAGCTGCGAATGGCTGGGGATGTTTTCCGGGCGAGGCGCGCTCAACAGTGATTCTTTAAGGGCGTGGCCTCCGTGAGCGAACCGACAGAAGAAAGTATAACACCGGCATCGCGCTCGTCTCAAAAAGCTTATCACTTCAAACCAGCAAACATCTCTACCCGCGCAAGTGTTAGGGCTTTATGTCCTGACTTTTAGCTTGGCTTCGAGATACGGGTAGGTTGGACGGGCGCTCGCTTGCGGTCTTCGTGCGGGCAACTTTATAATCCTTATAGATGGAAAAGGAGATTCCTTTACAACTCGACGGTGCAAATGGTATTAGGACTGGCAACAGAAGGGAGAATCTATGCTCTCTCTGTCCTAAATCTCATGGCGTTGATCCCGACGTGAGGCGGAAGAAATCATAAGGCCTGTTCGTCTAGTGGTTAAAATATGGGGTGTTGGTGGAATTGGTTACCACGCCGCCCTCTCAAGGCGGAGGCTACGGGTTCGATCCCCGTACACCCTATTTCATTCCTTAAGAAAATCTTATACGCAGGGAATGAAGTGTTCTCGTTGCAATTCTGAGGAAGGCCGCGCAAAACATCTCCACGGAGAAATTTCCCCCTCATTTAGTGCTTTCCAAAGTTAATCTTACGCAAGCTCGGCATACGCCCTCCTTAACTTTTCAAACACAGTCTGCGCCTTCGGCCTTGATTGCGGGCGCGGTTGGAGTAGCGCGGCGATGACTTTTCTCACCGCGGGAGGGATGCCGCGCCGGAGCCTGCCGATTGGGGCGAGACGCTTGGAGGGATCGGGCACTTGGCCGCTGAACACTTGATGCAGCGTGACGCCGAGGGCGTACAGGTCTTGAGAAACGCACGACTCCCCCGTAAAGCCCCCGTGTTGTTCGGGAGGAGTGTAGACGAGTGTGCTCCACGGCGCGGGGTCGGGTGCGTCAACGCGGCACGCGCCCTCGAAGTCAACGGGGCGCAGAAACCCTTCCTCCGCGACAATCAAATTCAGCGGCTTACAGTCGCGCCACGACCAACCGGCGGCATGAATACCAGATAGTAATTCTGCCAGTTGCATTCCATAACGAAGCGCCTCCGTTATCGGCAGCCTCTTCTTATTCAACAGCAACGAATGAAGGTTGTCGCCTTCAATGAACTCCGTCACAAGATAGTAGTGGCCTTCGACCTCGAACGACGCATAAACTTCTGGGACTCTGATTCCTTCGGCGGACAGACAAGACAAAACGTGCTCTTCGTGCCGTACTCTCCAACATCCGTCTCGCCCGTCCCAGTCAGTCTCGCCGTGCGGGCGTCCCTCCTTCAAAACACAGAAGCGTTGTGTACCGAGGCTTAAATCCAATGCACGATAGACGCCGCCCTTTCCTCTCTGCGAGATGGTCTTGTACGCGCGGAATGTTGTTCTGAGCAGACTCTCGATGACGCGCGCCTGCTTGCGCCGGCGGTTTTTTTGCGGGAAGGGGTCAGCGACCCAAGCCGGCACGGACTTTCCGGGGCCGCGAAGGTCGGGCACGAGCTTCCCTTCCGCGTTTCGCACGGCGGACACCCGGTTGCCGCCTTCGTCTTCCATCTCGACGGACACGAACCCGCCGTAGCGGTAATAGATACAACTGTTCCGTTGGAACTGGAGGTCGAAAGGAATCTTCGGCGCGGAGAGTCCGTAGGTCAATTGGTGCAACTTGCCTGCTAATGTCACGGCCTCTCGCGGACTCTGTGGATAGACGGTGATGACCTTCCCGACCTGACTAAAACCCTGATGCAGGCCGCTGTTGATCCTTCCCAACTCGTGCAGCGAGGACGGGGCTTTGAACAGCACGCCGCGCCCCGAAAGGAACGGGGCGACGCGCCCGAGAAGTTGATTCGCGGTCAGGACGGTGGCCGAGAGATGGAGCTTCCAGCCCTGCTCCGGGTCGGCGGGAGACCAGTGGCGGCTGTAGCGCCAGATGGAGTCCGCGGGGGTGACGGGCAGAAATTGCTCGCACAATCCCCGCCACCCGTCGCCCAACGACGAGGCCGGGGAGGCCGCGACATTCTGACGCGAATGCTGACGCGGAAGAGAGGTGAGCGCCGTCGTAGTCATAGTCATGGCGGAGCGCCTTTTTTCAACGAGCGAATGAGCCGCCGCCTCGCGCCAATGAGTTGGCGGTCCGTTCGCTCGCGGCAATCCTCAGCGTTACGGCGTCTGGGCGCCGCCGCCGTCAAAGTAAGGGTCTGATTCGTAATACGTGACGGTCTTGCAACCACCCGAACCCGTCAGCACTCCGGTTGTAAAATATGGGCCACTATCCAACTGTCCCCCCCCCTGACCCAAGCTCCCGAGAGCATCCGGGTCGTTGGCGAAGTATTTGTCCGCAAAATTACTCCATTCCTGGCTGCTGACTCCCCGGGTGCCGGCGGCCTCGGCATCTCTTAAGAATTCGTCGGCGAAATCATCATTCCTCCGTGAGCCTTTTCGGATGAGATTTCTCACTTCGTCAAGTTTCATGTTTGAGCCTCCTGAGTTTGTTGGTGGATCTCTTGCGCGAGGGTCGAACACCGACGCGCCAAAAAGTTAAGACCGTGAGCGACCGTCTTAAAGCGTCAATCCTTTCAGCCGGGAATTCCTGCACAGACGAATCGAAGCGAAGCAGGTCGACGGCGAAGGACGAGGTTGCAGAATGGTCTCAGAGAGCAAGACTACGATGTCCAAGGTTAAGTGAACGACTTCGCGGCGGGCGGTAACCAGGAGTTAAGGTCGTCATCGGCGAGTGCGCCCGCGCCCGCGAAGCCTGACTGTAATGGCTAACCTTGACCCGGTTCTTTTAACCCCTGCGACCGTGCTTGTCAATAACTATTTGGTGCGCCTTTTGTCCGCGCCAGCACCGCGCGCCGCCGCAAAAACCTGTTGTATTATTGTCCGTGAGAGTAGAGAATAAAGTTATCGTTTGACTGGCGCCCGCGTTCGGGTTCGGAGACCGTCAGGTGCTTCACCCGGGCGCGACCGACACCGGTTCTTCCGACCGGTCCTTCGATTTTCTGAGGGAATCTGCAATGCCTCCACAAAAAATTTCTCACTACAACATTATCAATAAAATTGGCGACGGCGGGATGGGCGAAGTCTATCTCGCCGAGGACCCTCGGCTGGGGCGCCAAGTCGCCGTCAAAATCCTCATCCCAGAGTCGTTGGGCGATGTCCGCGCGAACAAACGTTTCATCCGGGAGGCGCAGGCTGCGGCGTCGCTCGACCACCCGAATATCTGCGCTGTCCATGAAGCCGGCGAGGAGAACGGCTACAGC
>JBPCPQ010000207.1:0-5205 GCA_050999015.1 Pyrinomonadaceae bacterium
AGATTTTTTACCAACTACATCGCGCACCCATTACAAGGCGCGGCGACCGGCTTCATCCAGATTCACAACGACCCGAAAGGCATGAGGCAGCAATTCGGCAGCTCGAAAAAGTACTGGAAGAGCCGTCTCAAAGCGATGGGCTGGTCTGCCGCGATGAGCACCCAGTTTGAATTGGGGCCGATCAGCCAGGCGTCAATCGGGAACGTCGGTAAGGCGCGAAAGCTGACCTACGTTGATTTAGTTGTCACGCCGACAATCGGCGCGGCGCTCATCGTCAGTGAGGACGCGCTCGACCGCTTCGTCGTGCGATGGGTTGAAGACAGGACGCGCAACTTTTATCTCCGCATTGCGACGCGGATGCTCCTCAACCCGTCGCGCAGTTGCGCTAATTTGCTGCGCTTCAAAAAGCCGTGGAAGCGCGACAACAGATAAGTGGTAAGGCAAAAGGTAAAAGTGGATTTCGGTAAGTGGGTTATGACTACGCCGCTGCTCCGGCGGCTGAAAACAACGGCAAGCTGCTAACTCTTCAATAACTTCTGCTTGACGAGGAACTCTTGCAACGTCCGGTTGGATTCATCGGGCTTGTCCATCATCAGAACCCTTGAGTATTAGGATGTTCTCTTATACAAATTCGATTCTCAACGCTTGCTCGTCGCGGCGGTCGCCCGATGGTAGTTCGGGTACGCGGGCTTACGGGGTTGCGGCAGCGGGTTCTTGCGCATCTCCGCCAACACGACTTCAATTGCCTTTTCTAATTGTGGGTCGCGCCCTTGCCGCCATGCCGCCGGGTCGAGTTCGACTTCAATGTCGGGCGGGACACCTGCATTCTCCACGTCCCATGCGCCTTCGGTGTTATAGAACGCGACGCGCGGCGCGGTGACTGTGCCGCCGTCAATCAAAGTCGGGTAATCGTAGATGCCGACGAGTCCGCCCCACGTGCGCTTGCCGACGAGCGTGCCGACTTTCGCTTTGCGGAAATACCACGGCAGGGCGTCGCCGCCCGACCCCGCATACTCGTCAATAATCATCGCCTTCGGTCCGTAGATGGAACCGACGGGCGTGGTGAAATCCGCGCCTTCGCGCGTCGCCCAGTAGTTCATCAACGGGCGGCGCATGTAGTCAACGATGTAATCGGCGGCAGTGCCTCCGCCATTGAAGCGTTCATCTATCACCGCGCCCTCTTTGTCTATCTGCGCGAAGTAGTAGCGATTGAAATTGGTGTAGCCCGCGCCCGAAGTGTTTGGCAGATAGACGTAGGCGACGCGGTTACCGGTCATCTGCGCGACCTTGCGGCGGTTGCCTTCAATCCATGCGAGGTTGCGCAAGCCCGCCTCCGATGCGACGGGGACGACTGTGACTTCGCGTGCGCCCGAGCCGTCTGCGTTCGGCGCGACTTTGAGAATCACGGACTTGTTCGCGGTGCCCTCGAAGAAGTTGTAGATGTTGTCCGTGGCTTTCAACTCGCGACCGTTGACGGCAATGATGTATTCGCCTTCGCGGACGTTGACGCCGGGTTGCGTTAAGGGCGCGCGAAGATTCGGATTCCAATTCTCGCCGTTGTAAATGCGCGCGAAGCGATAGCGGTTATTCTCGATGCGGTAGTCTGCGCCGAGCAATCCGCCGGTGACGCGTGGCACATCAGGCGAATCGCCGCCGCCCGCGTTGTGGTGCCCGACGCTCATGTTCCCCAAAGATTCCTGAAGGAGATAATTGAGGTCTGCACGGTGCGCGATCTGGTCGAGGTAAGGCGCGTAGCGCACTTCAGTCGCACGGATGTCGAGACCGTGATAATTCGGGTCGTAGAAGAAGTCGCGCTGAATGCGCCAAGCCTCTTTGTACATCTGTCGCCACTCTTCGCGCGGGTCAACTCTGACTTCCATCGTTGAGACGTTGACCGCGCCCTCGCCGGGTTTCAAAGGCTGCGTCGTCGAGACGATGAACCAGCGACCGCCCGCCGCGCCGGGTTGCGCGCCGGGCGCAGCCTGACCGCCGCTTTGTTGATAAAGCATCTTCTCGCCGTTCGCCGCGAGGTCGAAGGCGGTCACGCCCTCTAAAACTTTTTCGACTTTGCGCTTCGAGAGGTCGAAGCGATGAAGGATGAGACCGGGCGCATCGGGCATCGGCGCAGTTGGTGTTTCCATTAAGAAGAGTGTGCCGGTTTTACCCGCGTGCATTCCTGTGTAATTGCGCGCCGGGATCGGAAGCGCGAGCGTGCGTTGGTCTATGCCGTCGAAATCTATGCGCACCGGCGCGGGCTTTTTGTCGGCGGCGCGAGCGGCGGGTTTGGCATCCTGCGCGATAGCTGTAGGAGCAGGAACAAGTCCAGCATCTACAGATGATTCGTCATCAGTTTGATTTTGCGTTCCCTCGCCGAGCGGCATCGGAGGCGTCGGCGAGGAACCGGGGCGCGGCTCGCCTTTCTCTTCGGCGTTGTTGGCTTTCTGGTCTTCGAGAATCTTCTCTTCGTCGCTTTCCGGTGCGAGCGGCGACGGCGAATCTTTGCCGAGCACGACGACATAAACCGAGCGCGTCACTTGCCGCCCGAACGATGACATGTCGAGCCAACCGGAGGTCGGACCCGCGTTCGTGCTTGCGGTGAAATAGAGATGTTTGCCGTCTTTGTCGAACTGCGCATAGCGCGCGTCCGAGAGATTGTCAGTTACCTGTCGCGGCTTGTTTTCCTCGAGCGAATAAATGAAGACGGTGCCGAGGCGATTCTTCAACTGCTTCGTGTAGGTGATGAAGCGCGAATCGGGTGACCACGCCGGGTCCATGACGCGAAACGGATTGTCGTAAGTGTTCGTGTCAACTTTGACGGGCGCGGTGCCTTTCTCGGCATCCACGTACCAAAGATTAAGGCGCTTATCCGTGTAAGCGATTTTCTTACTGTCGGGCGACCAGACGGGCGAGTAAAAGTAGGACGGCGGCGAGCCTAAGTTGATCTTGCGCGCTTCGCCCATGCCGTTCTGTTGACGAAGATAAAGAGCATACTCACCCGATTCGTCTGAGAAGTAAGCGATGAGCTTGCCGTCAGGCGACCACGCCGGGTCGCGGTCGGCAGCGCCCGAAGTGTTCGTCAGATTTCGTATGTCGCCTTTCTCGGCGGGCGCAGTCAGGATTTCGCCGCGCGCCTCGAAAACAGCGCGCGCGCCCGAAGGTGAGATTGCGGCGTTGCGTACACCCGACGCGACGCGCACATAGCGCGGGCGCACGTTCGGCAGATCGCCCGCAACGCGCACTGCAAGCGGCTTCGTTATGCCGGAATCTAAATCGAGCGTATGGAGCGAGCCGAATTGCTCATAGACGATGGTGCCATCGCCTGCGGAAGCCGACTTGATGTCGAGTCCGTTGTTGCGAACGACTTGCACAATTTTTTTCGAGCGCGTGTCGTAGGAGTAGATCGTCACCGCGCCGCTGCGGTCTGAGAGGAAATAGATTTTGTCTTCAACCCACATCGGGTTGAAGTCGTTCGAGTTGTCGCGCGGCAGTTTCTCGACGGATGAATCGGCGAGGTTGGCGACGACGATGGGCGTTGTGCGTCCGCCGCGATAATGCTTCCACTGGTTGAAGGCGCGCAGAAGCGGCACGTAAGCGAGGCGCAAACCGTCCGGGGAATAAGAAGCTTCGGACGCTTGCGGCAGCGGAATCTCCACAGGAAAACTTCCGTCGAGCCGCATCGTGAAGAGGCGCGGCGCGAACGTCGCGCTTTCACGCTGTGAACGGAACAGCACTGCGCTTCCGTCGCGCGTCCAACCGGCGACCGTGTCAGCGCCGGGATGATACGTCAGACGCCGCGGCACGCCGCCCGCCGCCTCGACCGTATAGACATCAGTGTTGCCGTCGTATTCGCCGGTGAAGGCGATGAGACGACCGTCAGGAGAAAACACGGGGTCGGTCTCTAGCCCCACGCCGGTCGTCAAACGGCGCGCGTCGCCGCCCTCGCGATTCGTGATCCACAGGTCGCCCGCATAGACGAACGTGACCCACTCGCGGCTGATCGTCGGGTTGCGGAGCATGAGCGGCGCGGTGGAAGTTTGAGCGAAGGCGGACGCGCCCGCGCATAGGAGAAGCGATGAAAGGACAAGGGATATTCGTGTCATAACAACTCCGGGCTGATGGTGCGTGATGTGGCTAAGATAAGCGGTAGAAGGCTGCTCGCAAAATCGGCGTATTCGGGTAAATTACGGAATGGGGCAGCGCTAAGTTTCAATCGTAGCAAAAACGAATACTGACTGACGTGAGTTCGACGTAAGGAAGTGGAAAAGAGAACCCCAAGCGGTAAGATGTAGATGACCAAATCAACATCAGATGTGCCGCAAGGAGTTTTCCCAATGGATATTTTAAGGAATTTAATACTCAACCCTTCTTTGTCCCGACGCGCGCTTATCCGGTAAGATGCAAGGCGCTCTTCAAATACACTCAATAAGTTCGGAGGAATACACTCATGTCAGTCGCACGTGTCACAGAGATCAGTTCGACCTCGGAAAAAAGTTTCGAGGATGCGATGCAGACGGGAATCTCCCGCGCCGTCAAAACGCTGCGCAATGTCAAAAGCGCGTGGATCAAGGAGCAACAGGTGAAGATCGAGGGCGAAAAGGTCGTCTCTTATCAGGTCAACATGCTCATCACCTTTGTGCTTGACGAAACCACCCCCGTAGAATGAAGGGGGAAAGGGGAAATGGGTAAAGGGAAAAGGGAAGGGCCGTCAATCACGGACGGCTCTCCTTTTTCCTCTAACCAATTGCCGACTCCGCTACCGGCGGAAGAGGAAACGCTTTCGTGGGCGGAGGTCAACGAGACGCACCGCATCCGCAACGGCGTGTATCAACGCGGCGGGCGCTTGGTCTCGCTCCTGACTGACTTCGGGCGCATCAATCCGTGTTACCCGGACGAGGCGCAGCCGGACGGCGAGACGATTCACTACACCGGCGAAGGGCGGCGCGGCGACCAGCATCTATCGCCGGGCAACCGCGCGCTGCTCGCAGCAATCGAGAGCGGCCACAGTGTTCCGCTCTTCAACAAACTCGCGCCGGGGCGTTGGCAACTCGTCGGCTTCTGGCGCGTCACCAAAGCCTCTCACCGCTTCGACGAGAATGAAAACCGCATGCTCTGGCAATTCACACTGAAGAAGGCACGATGAGTGTTTTTCGATTGCACTGAACAACCATTATTGTTTAGAGGAGGGCTATGCCCTCCGTCTCAAGC
>JBPCPQ010000058.1:0-4124 GCA_050999015.1 Pyrinomonadaceae bacterium
TTTCAAGCTAAAGAAAGCACAGTAATTGACCTTTCACGCTGCCGCCCCTTTGTTTCGAAACAAAAAGCGTAGGGGGCGTCGCGGGGGATGCGACGCCCCCCACGCTTCAGACAGCTAAAACAAATCGCTCAGTTAGCCCCGGCGCTGCATCGGACGATTCTTGCGCTTGTTGCGCTTGCGCGCGAGCGCCGATTTGAGCTTCGCCTTCTGTCCGCTTGACATGAAGAAAGCGTGCTTCTTGGCGTCTTTGATGATTTCTTCCGACATCACCTTACGCTTAAACCTTCTGAGCGCGCTTTCGATTGATTCTCCCTGATTAACATTAACAGTTGCCATTCTTGATCTCCATTCAAGTCAAAAGCGGGCATGAGACCTACAAACGTCAAAGCTACCCCGCGACAATTTTCAGCGTAACACCCGAAGCCTATCAATTGAATCGGCGTCAGAACGCTCGCGCCAAGATGTTAAATATCGCTCTGAAGCGACCGGCTATTTTGCCAGTACAAATAATATATGGCAAGTGCCTGCGACAATCTGCTCGCCGCTTGAGAAGGCCGCCGTTTACAGTCGCGAGTGGACGAGGCGGCGCACCCGATCCTGAAACAGCACATCAATCTTCTTCGGCTCGATCACGGCGGTTACTTCGCCAACACCGTAGGCCGGATGGGTCATCGTCTGGCCGATCCGGTAAGTACGGCTCCAGTCGTAGGGTGCCCCGGTTTTGGTAGTCGCGGCGCGTGAGCCGGATGGCGCGGCACTGCCGCTTTTGAAAGTGCTGCGGGTGCTGCATTGCGGACAAGTGACACGAGAAATCTGTCCCCGTTTAGTGATTGACGCGACGACGTGCCCGCGCACCTCATCACACGTCACACATAGTTTTTCGACGCGATCTCCGACTGCGAATATCGGTTTTTCCATGACACTCTCTTTCTTCTTGGTAACAGGCGCTCTACTCGTAAACGACAAGACGTGAGCGCACCGGCATGCCGACGGTAAAAATCCACCGGGCAAAACTTATGAGTTAATCTTTTACTTGTATCGGTATGTAATACGCCCACGTGTCAAATCGTAGGGCGATAGCTCGACCGTAACCCGGTCTCCGGGAAGGATGCGGATAAAGTTTTTGCGCATCTTGCCGGAGATTTGCGCCAACACCACATGATCGCTCCCGTCGAGCTTAACTTTGAAAAATGCGTTGGGCAATTTATCTACAATCACTCCCTCAGCCGGAATCAAATCTTCTTTTGACAATCAGGAAGTCTCCTTCAATAAAACTGAGCCATGTTCTACTGGAATCGTCCAACATGAACCGCTTGGCTTAACCTCAAATTAAGTCGAAAGGCATGTCAGAGAATGAAACTGAGTTATAAAGATCACAGACAAAATCAATTGTCGAGCTAAATTCAAGACACCACGTTCATCAAATTACGAACAGCCTCACCTTAACAAAAGAACGCCCCCGGCGGGCACTCACAGGCCGGGGGCGTTGCAGTGCTAATGCTTGAAAATCACGTAAGGCATTACCAACGAGGAGTCCGGTCGCCGCCGCCGCCACCGCCGCGTCCACCACCACCACCGCCGCCGCGATTGCCGCCGTATCCACCACCGCCGGCGCGTCCACCACCACCACCGCGATTGCCACCGTAGCCACCGCCGCCGCCACGTCCGCCGCCACCACCGCGATCTTCACGCGGACGAGCTTCGTTGACGGTCAGATTGCGGCCATTGAAGTCTTTGCCGTTGAATTGTTGAATAGCAGCTTCACCCTCTTCCTTGGAGCCCATCTCGACAAACCCGAAGCCGCGCGAACGGCCCGTCTCACGATCTTCGACGACTGACGCCGACTCGACCGTGCCAGCCTGCCCGAACAACTCTTGTAAATCTTCACTCGATGTCTGGAACGACAAGTTTCCGACGTAAAGTTTCATGCTCATGAACGAATTTTCCTCTCCCCGATCAGGAGTGTAAAGAGAAGCTCGAATGCATTAGGCTTCGGCGAAACGGTGGCAGCGAAGTCGGCTGTTCGGACGCTCTCAAAAGAGCTGCTTCTGCGAATTAGAAACTGCCTGCTCTCGAACTATCCAAACGCCGCCGCCAAATTTCCATGAGCGCGGGGCGCATCACCGTTGATGCGCGAGAGAAGGAATTGTAGCGGGGTTATGATGCACCAAATGACGCAAAAGATGCAAGCTTTTGTGACACTTGGAAGGTATAAACGCGGGGAAATTCTTCTGCCGTGATATTAAAATCTTACCTCTTTTTCGTCCTGAGAGTCTGCTTCGGCGAGCGCTTCGATCCGGTGCGGCGACTCGTCGCTCGCAGGCGAAAGTGCTTCAATCCAGCTTCAATAACCTTCCGGGCGCGCTCCAGCCCGAAACGACCGAGCGGTGTAAACAGCTTGCCTTTAATCTCATTGTACGAAACAAAAAGAGGATGACAAAACAAGCATCTATGGACTTTGATTATTCGCTGAATTACGCTGAGCTTGATTTGCGCGCGCATCCCGAGTTGTACCGCGTCGGGCGCGGCGAGCAAGGAGTGCTGCTCGTCGAGCCGTACAAAAGCGAAATCCTGCCGTCCTGGAGATTCAAAACGCCCGACGTGGCCCATGAATCGGCGGCGAAAATCTATGCGCTTTACCTGCAATACAGGGACGCGGAAGATTTTGTCGGAATGGACATGGCGCGTAAGTTCATTCAGATGGGATGGACGCGCAGTCTACGCTACTTTAACCACAAGAGCGGAAAGAAGTACGTCGGTGCGGTGCCGGCGAATCGCAAAGGACAGAGCGGCGCATGGGGACGCGAGATCGCACCGTTCGAGAGAGACTATGAAAAGCTCGAGTCCTCGAAGATATTCAAAAAATATCTAGACACGATCAGGGCTGACCCCCACTACGTTAGTCTGAAAGAAAAGCATCGGGAACTACACGAATCAAAGTAAACCTGCCAAAGAGAAGCACGAAAGGGACGACCTCGTATGTCACTTCAGAAGGAAACATTCACTCTCGGTGTTGAAGAAGAATACCAAATCATTCACCCCGAAACACGCGAGTTACGTTCGCGCGCGGCGCGTATTCTGCCGAAAGCGCAACAGGCCGTTGGGGACAAAGTTCAGTCGGAATTGTACCTCTCGCAAATTGAGATCGGAACTCCTGTTTGCCAAACAATCGCCGACGTGCGCGCAGAGCTAGTCCGTCTGCGTCGTGAGTTGATCGCCGCCGCCGAGCGCGACGGAAGCCGCATCGCCGCTGCCGGCACGCATCCTTTCTCGCACTGGGAAGATCAGAAACTGACTCCGAAAGAACGCTATTTCGGCATCGCCGAGGAGTACGCACAACTTGCCCGCGAGCAGCTTATCTTCGGTTGCCACGTACACGTCGGCGTGGGCGACCGCGAGGCCGCGATTCAGAGTATGAACCGCGCACGGGTGTGGTTAGCACCCCTATTGGCGCTGGCCGCAAATTCTCCGTTCTGGCTCGGCGAGGACACCGCTTATGCAAGCTTCCGCACAGAAATCTGGCGGCGCTGGCCGATGTCGGGCACGCCGCAAATTTTCGCTTCTCGCGCTGAGTATGATCGTTTGGTTGAATCACTCGTAGCGACCGGAAGCGTCTCGGACGGGACAAAAATTTATTGGGACGTGCGCCCGTCGGCGCGCTTTGAGACGCTTGAGTTCCGCGTGACCGATGTGTGCCTGACGATTGACGAAGCGGTGATGATAGCGGGACTGGCGGGCGCTTTGGTGAGGACGTGTTATGAGCAGGCGGTGCAAAACCAGCCCTTGCCCAGCGTTCGTCAGGAACTTTTACGCGCCGCAAAGTGGCGTGCTGCGCGTTATGGACTCGACGCGGATTTGATAGACGTTGAGGCCGGGCGCGCCGCGCCGGCGGGGGAGTTAATCGAGAAGCTTCTCGCCTTCTTGCGACCCTCGCTCGAAGAACAGGACGAGTGGGAGGAAGTTTCATCGCTCGTCAGAGAAACGATGGAGCGGGGAACAGGTGCCGCGCGGCAGCGTCAGGCGTTCGCGCGGGCGGGCCGCTTAGAAGATGTCGTTGATTTAATCCTTGCCGAAACAGCGAAGGGAACGGAATAAATAAGAATGAAAACACGAGGGGCAAAGGG